>CAJVZX010000105.1 GCA_913020625.1 uncultured Pelagibacterales bacterium | reverse complement strand
AAAAATTAATCTCAGGTCTTATATTTGCAAATCCATTTAATGAATCAGAAAATTTGGGAACAGATTTGTATGATGAAAAGTTAAATAAAGTAAAAACAGTTCCTTATAAAAATAATTATGGCTACTTCTTTTCTAGTGGCCCAAATACTTGGCATGGAATGGAAAAGAAAGAAATAGTTAAAGAAAGACGTTGTTTACAAGTAAATTACGTTACTTTTCCTACTGACTGGAAAGTAGAGTAATTTCAATTAAATATCCTGAAGAGAAGTTACTGTTATTTTTTTTGTTTTAAGGGATTTAATTCCTTCTAAACAAGCATAAGCAGTAGACATATTTGTACAATAAGGAACTTTATTAATTAATGTGGCTCTTCTTAAGGATGTTGAATCTTGAATACGAGAGGCACGCTTTCCACCACCAGTATTGATTACCAATGCAATTTTTTTAGCATTTAGTATATCAATAATATGAGGAGAGCCTTCGCTCACTTTATTTACTTTTTTACATTTGATGCCGTTTTTTTTTATTATATTTGCTGTACCCGGGGTTCCACACAATGAAAAATTTAATTCAACTAGTTTTTTTGCTAAATTTACACCTTCGTTTTTATGTTTATCTTTCAAAGAAATAAAAGCCAATCCTTTTGTAGGCAGTGAATTTCCAGCAGCAATTTGACTTTTGCTAAACGCAAGACCAAAATCTTTATCTAATCCCATTACTTCTCCTGTGGATTTCATTTCAGGTCCTAGCAACACGTCAACATTTGGAAATTTATTAAATGGAAACACAGCTTCTTTTACAGCAAACATATTCTTGTTTTTATTTGTTAAATTAAATTTTGATAATTTTTCACCAGCCATTACTCTTGAAGCAATTTTTGCTAAAGGAATTCCTTTGGCTTTTGAAACAAACGGAACAGTTCTACTTGCTCTTGGGTTCACTTCAATTATGTAAATTTCATCATTTTTGATTGCATATTGTGCATTCATAAATCCTTTTACTTTTAATGCTAATGCTAATTTTTTTGTTTGGTTTTTAATTTCAGTTATTAATTTTTCTTTAATAGCAACTGGAGGCAGGCAGCATGCCGAGTCACCTGAGTGAACACCTGCTTCTTCAATGTGTTGCATTATTCCAGCAACAAATACTTCATTTCCATCTGAAATAGCATCAACATCAACTTCCATTGCATTATTAATAAATTTATCTATTAATATCGGGTTATTTTCTGCAGCTTTAAAAGCTTCTTCTACAAAATTTTTTAATTGATTTTTTTCATGAACTATTTCCATTGCTCTGCCACCCAAAACATAAGATGGTCTAACAACCAAAGGTAAACCAATTTTATTAGCAATTTTGATTGCTTCATTATAGGATTTTGCAATTCCACTGTCTGCTTGTTTTAATTTTAATTTAATCAAAAGTTTTCTAAATCTGTCTCTATCTTCTGCAAGATCAATTGAAGAATATTGGGTTCCTAAAATAGGCAATGAATTTTCATGAAGAAATTTTGCTAATTTAATAGGAGTTTGCCCACCAAATTGAGCAATTATACCTAGCAAATTACCTTTAGATTTTTCTTTTAAAATTATGTTGTGAACATATTCTTCAATCAAAGGTTCAAAGTATAATCTATCACTAGTATCATAATCAGTAGAAACGGTTTCAGGATTACAATTTATCATTATCGTTTCATATCCTGCTTCCTTTAGAGAAAAACTTGCTTGGCAGCAGCAGTAATCAAACTCTATGCCTTGACCAATTCTATTAGGTCCGCCACCTAAAATAATTACTTTCTTTTTAGATGATGGATCTGCTTCACATTCTGTGTTAAGCATAAAATTTCTTTGATATGTTGAGTACATATAAGGTGTAAAAGACTTAAATTCAGCCGCACAAGTATCTACTTTTTTGAACACTGGCAAAATATTTAAAGCTAATCTTTTTCTTCTAACAATTTTTTCTTTTAAACCAGATAATTGAGATAATTTTTTATCTGAAAATCCTATTGATTTAATTCTATTAA
>CAJVZX010000104.1 GCA_913020625.1 uncultured Pelagibacterales bacterium | reverse complement strand
TATATTTTTTTAGAATCTTTAAAACAGCTTTTCCAAACAAATCATAACCTTTTGCATGGTTTAATTTACCAACAAAAGTAATCCATTTTTTTTTCTTATTTAATTTTACTTTTGCCGGACTAATTGACTGATAAATCACGGTAATTTTTTCTGAATTTAAATGAACTCCTTCAATACCTTGTAAAAATCTTTTTCTTGACCAATGACTATTAAAAATGATTTTTGTAGTGTTAGATAATAGTTTTTTTCTATCGGCTACTGATTTTGAGCCAGTCATGGTAAGGGGATCATTGTGAAAATACAAAACTATTTTTTGATTATTAATTTCATTAAATATTAAATGAAAATAATTGGGTCTATTGTGAATTTCTATTAAATCAGAAGGTAATTTATTTTCAAATTTTAAAAATTCACTAACATAAAGTTTGCTGCCGCTTTGAATTAAATTTTTATTTAATTCTATATTTTTATAAGAAAGCTTAAAAATATTTTTTAAATTTGTATTTCCAAAAACGGTAATGTATTTTTTATATACACTTAATTTAACAGTATCTTTTACAAATAAAGATACTGCACCGGCATAAGTGGGTGAAAAATTTTCTTTGTATGGCAATAGGATAGAAATTTTCATTGAAGTCTATTTTTATAAAACATGTAATTTTTGCCAATTTTTTTGAATTTTTCTCTCAAAATATTTCTAAATTTTCTATCTTTTTTTAACTCATATTCTCTAGACATTGCTTTTGATTTACTATTATAAATTTCTTTATGAAAAACAATCCACTTTTTGCCTCTTGTATATTTGGCACCTCGTGAAATATTGTGGAGATTTAAGCGATTTTTCAAATTTTTAGTATATCCAACGTAAGAGAGCACCCTACTCTTATGACTGCTAATCAATAAATATACGCAATATGTCATTATTTTACCTTTTGTATAATTTTTTTAGCTAACTTACTAAATTTTATCCTATACAATTTATTGTATTTCATTATGTGGGAAGTGTGACGCTCATACCATTTTTCTTGAGTTTTTTCTATTATATCAATCAAATTTATATTGAAACTTCCAGAAATCAATGACAAGGGTCCATGACAGGTGATTACAGATTTTGCATTCATAGTAACGATTTCTAAATTTTCAATAGAAATTTTTTTTAATAAAATTATTTTATATTTTCCAATTTTTAAATAATAATAACCTTTTTTATTGATATTGAAATATTCATTAGATATTTCAGTAATGAAGGGCAAATCTATTGTGCCAGTTGTAATGATCAAATTAGTATAACATCTCTTTACAATTTTTTTTATAAATAAAAAAAAATCATTTTTTTTTAAAGAAATATTGGTATATTTTTTTATATAAAAATCTGAAAACCATTTTTCATCAAGGTGTATAAGAATATATTTTTTGTTTTTAATATTTTCATTTTTGAAAATATTTATTTTTTTTATATTTTGATGTAACAGAATTTTATAGTCTCTTTTAATAATCCTAACACCAATTTTATCTAAAATACTCTTATACAAATATTTAAGTGGTATGGTCTGATTGTCTAAAATAGTTGTATATTTTTTAGAAAAAAATATTTTCGTCAAAAAATTAATTTTTTTCTGAGGATAGGTATGAAAAATTTTATCCACATTTAAAAATTTTGACAGTATTATTGATCTGTCCTTGCCATCAAATATTATTATTTGTTTATAATTATTTTTTCTTAATTTTAAAATTAAGAAAACTTTGTTTAACATTCCATTTTTTTCAAGGGAATAAAGATTATTATATAAATATTTTTTTTTCTTAATATGGGGATAAATGTGTTTTTTTACTACAATGTCGACATTTGTTTTTCCATAAATCCTTGTTAAAGAATTTATATAGGGGATTGTTTGATAAAAATCACCCAGCCTATCAGTTCTAATGATTAAAGTTTTCAAATTTAAATTTTATACCATATTTGGCGGTCCCAAGGGGAATCGAACCCCTCTTTCATGGATGAAAACCATGTGTCCTAACCGATAGACGATGGGACCCATTGAGAAATTTATATGTTATTAACAGAAATATCATTAATTACAAACTCAATATT
>CAJVZX010000103.1 GCA_913020625.1 uncultured Pelagibacterales bacterium | reverse complement strand
ACAATTCAGATTAATACTTATTCCATTAGAATTAATCAGAGACCTTTGCCTATCAAGCGATATTTTTGACAAAGCCGAATTACTTAATAATAAAAAAAATAATAAATAAAATAAATATTTTTTCATATAAAAAATATATTTAATAGTTATCACATGCTGAACCACATGCCTCATAAGCAGCCGCACTAGCTTGAGCATCAGTTCCACCCGCTGCAAGGGTATCAAAATAAGCCTGCCATCCAGCTGTAACAGCCGCTTCTTCAATTCCCTGTGATACAGCGTATGCTATCTCAGCATCAATAGCAGCTGCAAGTTCTGCTTCTAAAGCTTCATCAATAGCTTCTCCTGTTGCCTCTTCTATGGCATTAACTAGACCTTCCGACATCGCTTCACCAACGCTTTGCGCAATAGCTTCTTCTACAGATTTTTGAACAGCCTCTTCAACACCTTTATCAATAGCCTTATCTGCCTCTTCTTCAATTTTTTTATTAATTATTTCGTCAATTTGCTCTTCCGTTACATTAAATTCTGCAGATATCTTTTTTTTAGCTTTTCTAACGGCCTTATCTATTTTTTTATTAAACATTTCCATGTTAAATGCTATGGCCGGTTTCCCCATAATTTTTACGTAAAAATGAAATGCAGTAAAATTTCCTGTCAAAACTTGATAGAAAAAAGCTCTATGCTTTGCAACATATCTACCTTCGAAATGTAAAAGTTTTCTACCATCTTTTCTTAACTCAAGTTTATGTTCATTCTTGTCAAAGGGTATGTATTTTTTTTTCTTAAAAAGTAAGGTTGGATCTTTCATGAGTTCTTTAAATTTACCAACCCTTTCTTTTGTTTCTTCCTCAATTGTTGGTCTTTCCTTTTTAGTAATTTTTATATCAAATATACCTTCTCCACCGTTAGAATATTTTACTTTAAAGTTATCCATAATTGCGACTAACGTTTTATCATCAGAAATTCTCTTTATTTTAATTCCACCTTGTCTATAAGTGTAAATTCTATAATCACCGTAAAACATTTCAGCCTTTTCCCAATGCCTTTTATCACTTTTTCCAATTGAAACTTTCACATCAGTTAAAATTTCTTTGTCTGATATTTTGGGCTCTTTTTTTATTGCAGTTTTAGCTTTATCTAATAAAAATTTTTTTGTTTTGTTATATTCTTCTACACTTAACACACCATCATCAAATAATTTTTTGATTACTTCTAATTGTCTAGCAACAAATTCATCTGATATTTCTTCTCCACTTCCTTTTTCTGCTTTTTCTGGTTTTTTGGCTGTTTCAGATTTTTTCTTTTCCTCGGCTGCTTTTCTCGCTGCTTCAGCCTGATCCAATAGCTTTTTTTTTGTTTTTTTATAATCTTCTTCGCTTAACACACCATCATCATATAATTTTCCAACTGAATCTAACTGTTTATCGATCTTATCTAGTTTGTCGGAAAGCTCATCACCAAATCCTGTGGTAATAAAAAATAAAAATAAAAATATTATTTTAAATAGATAGTTCATCAGTGTTTCATTAAAACGTGATCTAGCTTAACTCCAATTAGTGATAGTTTTTGTTGAGTTGATCCCCAATAAACTTCAACTTTATGATTTTTAGATTTTTTTTGTAATTTTGAAGGGTTGATCGCGAAACATAAAACGGGCGTACAAATTAACCTTGTTATAAAGCTAATTAGTGAAAGAATTAGCAATCGATAACGACCTCTATTATTACCCATTTAAAATACCTCTATGTCAAAAGGCAAAAGTATTTTTGGATTTATTCTACTCCTGTTGATGTGAAGAACCAATCAACTATAAAACAATTGATTTGAATCAATAATACTTCTTCAATTCACGTTTAAAATACCTCTATGTCAAAAGGCAAAAGTATTTTTGGATTTATTCTACTACTTTTGATGTGGTCAACCGATTGCTCTTTAGTAGCAAATGCAGCCACATTTTCGGATAAAATCTTTGAAATCAGGAAAGAAATAAACCGTGATAATCTAGAAGATGCCATTAAGCTTCTGCGGAAGGTTAAAATTAGTTCAGAAAACGAGCAGGAACAAATCGATCTATTATTTGGAGATATATACTTAAAA
>CAJVZX010000102.1 GCA_913020625.1 uncultured Pelagibacterales bacterium | reverse complement strand
TTTGATGAAGTTGTTGTTGTTATGTTTGTTGGAAGCGTTGAGCAAATAACTATACCGAAACAAATGTGGTCTGGACTTCGCCAAGAAACTAGTCCTGTTATTTTATGTATGGCAACATGTTTAGTAGCATTATCAATTGGTTTGTTAACAACTGTTGAATTGTTAAGAAGAAGATCTGAAAGATTAAGAGGAATAAAACGTTAGCTTGAGTGAAAAAAAGAAAAAAAAATAATAATCCTATTCAACCTGTAAGTGGGACTGAAGTTCCCAGATTTGCGGGTCCGTCTACTTTTGCAAGGTTACCAGAATTAAGAGATGTAGAGAGTTGCGATGTTGCGATTGTTGGAATACCTTTTGATGCCGGAACAAGTTATAGACCAGGAGCAAGATTTGGTCCTCAAAGTATTAGGCAGGCATCAAGACATCTAAGAACTAATTACCATCCAAATTATGACACTGAGCCATTTAAAGTTCAACAAGTTGCCGATGCAGGAGATATAAGTTGCAATCCTTTTAATATTAATGAAGCAATAAAACAAATAGAAAAAGGTGCTTTAGATTTATTAAATAAAACTGGTGGTATAATCAGTATGGGAGGTGATCACACTATTGCATTTCCTTTATTGAGAGCCATGAATAAAATTAATAAAGGTCCAGTAGCATTAGTTCATTTTGATGCTCACCTTGATACCTGGGATACATATTTTGGCGCTCCTTACACTCATGGAACTCCTTTTAGAAGAGCTAGAGAAGAAAATTTATTTTTAGATGATGCCTCTATGCATGTAGGTATAAGAGGACCTTTATATAGTAGAGATGATTTAAAAAATGATGCAAGTTTTGGCTTTAAGATAATTCATTGTGATGAATTTCAAACAGAAGGAATTGATAAAATAGTTAAAAGGATAAAAAAAAGAGTTGGCAACAATCCACTTTATTTATCAATTGATATTGACGTATTAGATCCAGCTTATGCACCTGGAACAGGGACCCCAGAAGTTGCAGGAATGACAACAAGAGAAATTGTTAATGTTATTAGAGGACTTTCAGGTATGAATTTAATTTCAGCTGATGTTGTTGAAGTTTCTCCTGCTTATGATCATGCAGAAGTTACATCATTAGCGGCAGCTACTATTATTTATGAACTAACGAATCTATTTGCAAAAAAAAAACTTTAAGATAAATTCTGGCATGCTTGATAAAAAAAAATTCTACATTAATGGGAAATGGATAGCTCCAATAGAGCCAAGAAATTATAAAGTTATAGATCCTTCGAAAGAAGAACCGTGTGCAGAAATATCTCTTGGAGGAAAAAAAGATGTTAATAAAGCGGTAAGTGCTGCGAAAAAAGCATTTGAAAGTTGGGCTTTTACTTCAAAAGAAGAAAGATTGGAGTTATTAGAAAAACTATATGTAATTTATAAAAAAAGATGGGCTGAAATGGCTAAACTCATTTCTCTTGAAATGGGAGCTCCAATTAATTTTTCAACAGAAATGCAAGCAGCAACTGGAGCAAGCCACATTAAATCTTTTAAAAAAATATTAAAAGATTTTAAATTTGAAAAAGATTTAGGAGAAGAGAAGAACAATCAAAAATTATTATACGAGCCAAAAGGTGTTTGTGCACTAATCACACCTTGGAACTGGCCAATAAATCAAGTTAATTTAAAAGTAATGCCTGCATTAGCATCAGCATGTACTGTAGTTTTAAAACCGTCTGAAATAGCACCTCTTTCATCTATGTTGCTAGCAGAAATGATTGATGAAGCAAAATTTCCTGCTGGAGTTTTTAATTTAGTAAATGGAGATGGGGCAGTTACTGGAGACGCTTTAACTAGTCATCCTGATATAGACATGATTTCTTTTACTGGGTCTACTAGAGCAGGAATATTAATATCTCAAAATGCAGCTAAAGATTTTAAAAGGATAAGTTTAGAATTAGGTGGCAAGGGTGCAAATATAATTTTTAAAGACGCTGATCCAGAAGCAGTAGCAAGAGGTGTCCAAAGATGTTTTAGAAATTCAGGACAATCTTGTAATGCACCTACAAGAATGCTTGTTGAAAAATCAATTTACAATGAAACTGTTGAAAAAGTTAAAGAATTAGCAAATAA
>CAJVZX010000101.1 GCA_913020625.1 uncultured Pelagibacterales bacterium | reverse complement strand
ACCTCAATGGTTGCAGCTTCAATTATGTTTGAAATTATTTCTCTTATAAGTGTTAATATAAAGATAAAGAAATAGGTAATAATTTATGGATACTTTAATCATTTGGGTATTGGCTATTATAGGGTTTGGATTGTTTGTATATTTTGTACCATATAAAAATATAAAAATTATACAAAATAAGTTGGACAAAATAATTGAAATGTTAGAAAAAAAATAAAAATAATCAGATCAAGTAATTTTATTAATTTCCATTGCTAATTATATTAAAGGACTTTTTTAAGAATTCTTTTGGATAATTTTGGACTTCAATTTTGGTTACTTTTGATAAAGGAGGACCATTTTTACAAAGTTTAATTAAATTATTTATATCCGTATCATTGCCAATTACAAGAGCTTCGACTTCTCCAGAAATTTTGTTTCTGACCCATCCACTAATGTTTTTTTCAATAGCTTCTTTGTATAGCCAGTATCTATAACCAACATTTTGAACCTTTCCAGTGATGACAATATGTTTTTTCATGCTTAATGTTCAACATTATTGTTTAAAAGAGGAACAAATCTAACATCGAATAATTCTTTTTGATCAAAACTATTTTTACCTGTTTTTTTTATTAATATTAATTTTTGATTTTCTAAGGGGTATTTTTTTGGAATAATTAAATTTCCATGAATTTTTAAATTGTTAAGTAATTTTGGAGGTATTTTTTTTGAAGCTGCACTAACAATAATAGCATCAAATAAAATTTTTTCATCCCATCCATTTATACCATTACCTAATTTATAAATAACATTCTTTATTTTTAGTTTATTAATATTTGTTTTTGCATGTTGAAATAATTTATTAAATATTTCGATTGTATAAACTTTCTGACACAAATGAGAAATTATTGCTGTTTGATATCCTGTTCCGGTTCCAATTTCTAAAATTTTATCTGCTTTTTTTATTTTTAAACATTGGATCATATAAGCCACTACATAAGGTTGACTTATAGTTTGCCCACATTCTACTGGTAGTGGTTTGTTTTCATAGGCCCACTGTTTAGAAAATTCATTAACAAATAATTCTCGTGGAACTTTTTTTATGGCAGTTAAGATGTCTTTGTCTGTTATTCCATTTTCTTTTAGTTCTTGGATGAGATCGTCATTATTTTTATTAAAAAAAATATTTTCTTTTACTTTATTTTTTTTCCAAGAAAAAAGCATTTAATTAACCTGTATTTATAATTATATCAGAGGCTTTTTCAGAAATCATTAATGTTGGTGCATTTAAATTAGCACTAGGAATTTCTGGTATTACAGAAGCATCAACAACTCTTAAATTTTCTATTCCTTTAACTTTTAAATTTTCATCAACAACAGCCATTTCATCTACTCCCATTTTACATGTTCCACATGGGTGATAAGCAGTTTCTGCATTAGATCTAATGTATTCATTTAATTCATCATCACTTTTTTTGTCAGATCCTGGACCAACTTCTTTTCCAGCATGTTTTGCTAAAGAAGGTTGGGATAATATTTTTCTTGCAATATGAATGCATTCTCTTGTTTGTTTCAAATCATCTTCATGCTCTAAATAGTTGAATAATATTTTAGGATAATCATATGGGTCTGATGAATTAAGAGTAACAGATCCTCTACTTTTTGGATGATTAGGACTAGCATGTAATTGATAACCATGAGAGCTTGGATTAACTAATCCATGATCGATAACAAATGAAGGAAAAAAGTGAAATTGAATGTTTGTTATTTCACGTTCAGGAGAAGATTTTGTAAATCCTCCAGCTTCTAAATATGATTGAGAACAAGGTCCAGTTTTAGATAAAAACCATTGAATACCAGCAAGCACTTTTGGAATTAACTTAGTATATGTATAAAGAGTATCTGGAGTTTTACATTCATGCTGAATATATGTTTCCAAATGATCTTGAAGATTTTTTCCAACACCTTTTAAATCATTAACAACATTAATTCCTTTTTCTTTTAAATGATTAGCATCTCCAACTCCTGAAAGCATTAATATTTGTGGCGAATTAATTGAACCACCACTCAATATTAATTCTTTTTCTGCATAAATTTTTTCAATTTTATTTTTAATTTTTACTTCAATACCAATAGCTTTTTTTCCATCAAAAATAATT
>CAJVZX010000100.1 GCA_913020625.1 uncultured Pelagibacterales bacterium | reverse complement strand
AAATCCTTGCAACGAGATACATAGTCATTTAATTGTGCCTCATCCGTAATAGATCGGGCAGGAAAATGAGGCACAGGATTAAATCCTTTCTTAGCCAAATCACCAGCCTTTTTGGCTGTTTCAACATAGTCCCCTCCAGGCAGTAAAGTAATATAAATATCTTTGACTGGAGGCAAAACATCTATATCGGCAAGAGGTCCTATTTCTAAAGAAAAATTCATTGGCGGATAATTATCTATTTTAAAAAATCTGTCTACAAAATTTATTCCCTAACAATATTGAAAATTTGTTGCGAACTTCTTTTACAATGGTAAGATTTTACATGGAAAATGGCAAGGATATCCCGGCAATATATAAGATTGTAGATAGAAAAAAGTTAGAAGTAGTTAATAAGCCAATAACCGAATCTCATGGTTTACCCAATGAATGTTATATAAGCGAAGATTATACAAAAATTGAAAGAAAAAAGCTATTTGAGGATAAATGGGTAGTTGTAGGAACAGCAAGCTCAATACCAAAAAAAGGAGATGCAAAACCTTTCAATCTTCTTGACCTTCCAATGATTGTTTTAAGAGATAAAAAAAACAAAATAAGAGTATTTCATAATGTGTGTAGTCACCGCGGTTATAAAATTTTACAAAAACCTTGTAATATAAAAAATGCTCTTAGATGCCCTTATCATTCCTGGACATATAATACTGATGGGAAATTAATTGCTACACCACATATTGGAGGTATGAACAAACATTCTACCAAAGATTTTGATAAATCAGCTAGTAGTTTAAAAGAAATTAGATCGGCCGTTTGGTTAGATTTAATAATGATAAACATAAGCAATAATGAAATACAATTTGAGAAATATATTAAACCACTAAGCGATAGATGGTCAAAATTTTGGCCTGAAAAAGATAGAAAATTAATTTCCCACTCAAATGATTTTGGATATTTTCAATTAAGAGCAAATTGTAATTGGAAGTTTGCAATTGAAAATTATTGTGAAAGCTATCATTTACCTTGGGTTCACCCTGGCTTAAACTCATATTCAAAAATTGAAGACCATTATCATATTCAAGGATTACCAAATCGTTTTGCTGGTCAAGGAACAACTGTTTACAATCCAAGATTAAAAGGAAAAGAAAAATTTCCTTGTTTTCCTAATTGGCCAAAAGAAAAAGAACATATAGCTGAATATGTTGCTTTATTTCCAAATGCAATGTTAGGAATACATAAAGATCATTATTACGCTTATTGGTTAGAACCGGTTAACCACAAATATACAATTGAACATATGGAAATATATTATGTAGGAGATAAAGCGGCTAATTCAAAAAAATTTAAATCTTTGAGAAAACAAAATTACAAATTATGGAAAGGTGTACAGTCAGAGGATTTAGGTATAATTGAAGGAATGCAAGAAGGTAGAAATTCTCCATCTTATAATGGAGGAAATTTTTCACCTGTAATGGATAACCCTACTCACCATTTTCATAAGTGGGTAGCAACAAATGTGGTTTGATGAAATTTAATAGAAAAATTATTCCAGATTCAAATTATAAACCAAATTTTGTCACTAAAAAAAGACTTAGAGAAGATGAAATAAATTTTAATGATTTAAGATCATATCGATTGAATAGAGTTAAAAAAGAGTTAGAAAAAAATAATCTTGAAGCTTGCATATTATTTGATCCTATAAATGTTAGATATGCATTAGATACAACTAACATGAGCATATATAATATGCACAATCTAACACGGTATTGTTTTATTTCATTAAATGGGCCAGTAATATTGTATGAATATTTTGGCTGTGAAGGATTATCTAGTCATTTAAAATTAATTAATGAAATTAGACCAGCAATTACTTGGGATTATTTTAGCAATGGCGATCAAGCAAGTGTTCAATTAGAAAAATGGACAAAAGAAATTAAAGATCTTAATAATTCATATTTCAAAAATAGTAAAAAAATTGCAATAGATGTAATTAATGGTCCAGCAGTGACTGCATTAAATCAAGCAGGTTTAGAAGTTGTTGATGCAAAATTGATCTTAGAACAGTCTAGATCAATCAAGTCTTCAGAAGAATTAAAATGTATGAAAGCGGCAATAGAAGTTGCAGAGATTGGAATTAATAAAATGAGACAAGAATTAAAAGCTGGAATGACAGAAGATGAACTTTGGTCAATTTTACATAAAACTAATATTGAACA
>CAJVZX010000099.1 GCA_913020625.1 uncultured Pelagibacterales bacterium | reverse complement strand
CAGTCGCTAAACTTGCAAAAGCATTTGGAATGGAAATTCATTATCATAATAGATCAAAATTAAATCCAGATTTGGAAATGGGTGCGATCTATCATGAAAATATAAAAAGTTTATTTTCTGTTTCTGATATTTTATCTATCAATTGTCCAGCAACCAAAGAAACAAAACATATAATCAATAAGGAAACTCTAGAGTTTTTTCCTACTGGAGCCATTATTACTAATAGTGCAAGAGGAGATATGATTGATGATGAAGCCATGGTTCAGGCATTGATAAATAGAAAAATTTATGCGGTAGGTTTAGATGTTTATAATGGAGAACCAAATCTTTATTCTGGATATTTAAATCAACCAAATGCTTTTATTCTACCTCACCTAGGGAGTGCTACAAAAAAAACTCGTACTGCTATGGCAGATCTCGCTATAAGCAATATAGAGGAATATTTTAAAACGGGTAATTGTAAAAATAAGGTTAATTAATTTAAAAATATAAATTCGCGTAAAAATTGAAAGTTTTATATTTATATTTTAATTAAGGTTCATTTTGCTCAATTTATTGTAAATCAATTTTTTTTTAGAAAGACTCTAAATTCGAACTATGCTTAACTGTCTTAAGTTAATTATTTATCGTGCGTTAAGTTAATTAACTATTTAAGAGGAGGATAAATGAAAAAAAAAGAAAAAACGTTTAGAGGAAAAACTCCTTCAAGACGTAAGTTCTTTAAAGCTGCTGCTGCAACCGGTGTAGCTGCTGCTACTACATTAGCAATGCCAAATATTGCTTCTGCTGCTACAACTTTAAAAGTTCAAGCTGCATGGGGTGGTGGAATTTTTCTAAGGAATGCTCAAGACTACGTTAAAAGAGTAAATGAGATGTCTGGTGGAAAATTAAAAATTGATCTTTTGGCTGTAAATTCTGTAGTTAAGACAAGTCAAATGCAAGATGCTGTTCATAGAGGAGTTCTAGATGGAGCTCACTACGTTCCAGCATACTGGTATAGTAAAGCTGCCTCTGCTTCTCTTTTTGGAACTGGCCCTTGTTGGGGTTGGAGTGCCCAAGAGCTGTTAGGATGGATCCATTATGGTGGTGGTAGAGAACTATATAACGAACTAATGGGAAATTTAGGATTAAATCTTGTTGGTTTCTTTAATAGTCCAATGCCAGCTCAACCACTTGGTTGGTTTAAAGAGCAAATCAAAGCGTCTTCTCAAATGAAAGGTTTGAAATATCGTACTGTGGGATTAGCTGCAGACGTTCTTGGTGAAATGGGAATGTCAGTGGTTCAATTGCCAGGTGGAGAAATTCAGCCAGCTATGAAGAGTGGATTAATTGATGCTGCCGAGTTTAATAATCCAACTTCTGATAGTGACTTTGGTATGCAAGATGTATCAAAACATTATCACTTGGCAAGCTTCCATCAATCACAAGAAGCTTTTGAGATTGCATTTAATAAAAAGAAATTTGATGGTCTTGCTCCAGAATTACAAAAAATTCTTGAGTACGCTTCAGAAGCAGAGAACTCAAACTTTTATTGGGGCAATACTTTAAGTTATGCTGATGATCTTGTTAAATTGAAAAACAAGCTTGGTGTTAACATTTACCGTACACCAGACGGTGTTATGCAAGATCAATTGAAAGCATGGGATGTTATTGTTAAAAAGTTCAATGCGAAGGATCCTTTCTTTAAAAAGGTTGTTAAGTCGCAAATGGGCTATGCTAAAAAAGTTATGGCATATCTATTACTTAATTCACCTGATTATGGAATGGCTTACAGACATCACTTTGGCGAACCAACAAAAGCAATTTAAATATTTAAATTAATAATTATGATAAGGGCGACTTTCAAAGTCGCCCTTTATTATTGAGTTTTACTGAGTTTTATATAAAGTATTTTAAATCAAAGTAAAATGCATGGAAAAGTTTATTTATTTTTTTGAGAGCTTAAGTATATGGGTGGGAAGAGCCTTTGGCTGGTGTATTCTTATTTTAACACTTTCAGTAACTTATGAAGTTTTTGTAAGGTATGTACTAAATGCTCCTACAGTTTGGGTTTTCGATATGATGGTCCAAATGTACGGAGGACTATTTTTAATGGCTGGCGCTTATGCTTTGGCACAAGATGCCCATGTAAGAGGAGATGTGTTGTACCGATTGTTTCCAGTTCGAACCCAAGCATGGATTGATCTAATACTTTATATCTTCTTTTTCTTTCCTGGAATGTT
>CAJVZX010000098.1 GCA_913020625.1 uncultured Pelagibacterales bacterium | reverse complement strand
GCAAAAGTAAAAAATTAAAAGGAAAGATTCTTACTATTGGAATTACTAATCAAAGAGAAACTACTATTTTATGGGATAAAATAACTGGAAAACCAGTTTATAATGCAATTGTTTGGCAAGATAGAAGATCAACAAATTATTGCAATAAATTAATTAAACAAAAAAAAGAAACATTAATTTATAATAAAACTGGATTGTTAATTGATGCATATTTTTCAGCAACAAAAATAAAATGGATTATCGATAATGTACCCAAAGCAAAAATCTTAATTAATAAGAAACAATTACTTTTTGGAACAGTAGATAGTTTTCTTTTATGGAGATTAACAGGTGGAGTGGATCATCTTACTGATGCAACAAACGCAAGCAGGACTATGCTTTTTAATATTTCTACCAATAAATGGGATGATCAAATATTAAAAATTCTTAAAATCCCAAAACATATTTTACCAACAGTTAAAGATTGTTCAGATGATTACGGCCATACGGATCCAAAAATTACAGGGAAATCTTATCCAATTACAGGCGTTGTTGGAGACCAGCAATCAGCAAGCATCGGTCAATGTTGCTTTGAAAATGGTTCATTAAAAAGCACGTATGGTACAGGAGCATTTGTATTATTAAATACAGGAAGTAGAAAAATTTTTTCTAAAAATAGATTACTGACTACTATTGGATATAGAATAAATGGCAAGACAACTTATGCTTTAGAAGGTTCGATATTTATTGCAGGAGCGGGCGTTCAATGGTTACGAGATAAGATTAAATTTATAAAAAAAGCCTCAGAGACTGAAAAAATATTAAAATCTTTAAAAGAAAATCATGGTGTGTATTTAGTTCCTGCTTTTACAGGTTTAGGAGCTCCTTATTGGAATGCAAAATCTAGAGGAGTTTTATGTGGTCTAACAAGAGATACAGGTCCAAAGGAGATTATAAGAGCAACCATTGAGTCTGTTGCTTATCAAACTTATGATTTATTTGAAGCAATGAAAAATGATGGATTAAGACCAAAAGTAGTTAGGGTGGATGGTGGAATGGTAAAAAATAATTGGTTTTCTCAATTTTTATCTAATATTGTAAATATTAAAGTTTATAGACCAAAAGTTGATGAAACTACCGCTCTAGGAGCAGCTTTTATGGCAGGTTTAAAAATAGGTGTTTATAAATCTTTAAAAGATATTTCAAAAAATTGGAAAGTAGATAAAAAATTTTTTCCTAAAATAAAAAATACCCAAAGAAAAAAACTTTTAAACGGATGGTCTAAAGCAATAAAAAAAACTTTACTAAACTAGATACAATCACAAATTGTAATTTAAAAATATTTCACATGAAAATTTCATAATTATTTTCTTTAAGGTATACATTTGTCACTTTTTTAGCTTTAATCCTTCAACATAAATCTTAAATTAACAAAGGGGGAATAATGCTAAAAATATTAAAAACAATTACTAGTGTTGTTTCAGCTTTACTTCTTTTAGCAATTTCATCAGTAAGTTTTGCAGGTGAAAAAGAAGCTAAAAAATGGGTTAATGATGAGTTTCAACCTTCAACGCTTTCAAAAGCAGACCAAATGAAGGAAATGAAATGGTTTATCAATGCTGCTAAACCGTTTCAAGGAATGGAGATAAACGTTTTATCTGAAACCATTCCTACTCATGAATACGAATCCAAAGTATTAACTAAGGCTTTTGAGGAAATCACTGGTATCAAAGTGAACCATCAATTACTTGGTGAAGGAGAAGTAGTTCAAGCTGTACAAACACAAATGCAGACAGGTAGAAACTTATATGATGCTTATATCAATGACTCAGATTTGATTGGCACTCATTCAAGACTACAGTTAGCAGTTAACTTAACTGACTGGATGGCAGGAGAGGGTAAAGATGTAACTTTGCCAACTCTTGATGTTGATGATTTTATTGGTAAATCATTTACAACTGGTCCAGATGGTAAACTGTATCAATTACCAGACCAACAATTTGCAAACCTTTATTGGTTTAGAAAAGATTGGTTTGATAAACCTGATCTAAAGAAAAAATTCAAAGCTAAATATGGTTATGAGTTGGGTGTACCAGTTAATTGGTCGGCTTATGAAGATATTGCGGATTTTTTCACTAATGATGTTAAAGAGATCGACGGAGTAAGAGTTTATGGTCACATGGACTATGGGAAAAGAGCTCCAGATCTAGGTTGGAGAATGACTGATGCTTGGCTATCAATGGCTGGAGCTGGAAGTGTTGGAAAACCGAATGGTGTTCCAGTTGACGAATGGGGTATAAGAATGG
>CAJVZX010000097.1 GCA_913020625.1 uncultured Pelagibacterales bacterium | reverse complement strand
TTGCCCTTCTTATACCAATTACTTTCAAATTTGCAGTTTTTTCAATTCTCTTAATGGTATAACTTATGTTCATAATTGAGACTTTTTTTAACGGTCCATAAGCATGTATTAATTTATTTTTAGACAAAATAACAGCAACATGACCTTGCCAAAAAATTAGATCATTTTTTTTTATATTTTGTAGTTTAATCTTTTTTTTAAAATGATTTAGTTGATCTTTTGTATCCCTTGGACAAAATTTATTATTAAAATTAAAAAATAATTGTACTAGAGCTGAGCAATCCACCCCATTAAAATTTTTTCCTCCCCATTTATATTTTATTCCTTCAAACAAATTGATTTTTGAAAAGATATTATTATCTTTATAATTTATGGGTCTAAGATCTTTTGTTCTTATCCACTGATTTTCAAATTTGGTGAAGGAACCATATTTTTCTTTTGCACAAATTTTTGATGAAAAGGTTAGCTTTTTGTTCTGTTTAGCTTTATTAGAAGGTTTTTCATAAACTTTTGCCGCTAAAACTGAAACTTTATGTGTTGGTTTAAATGTGTGAGCAAATTTTTTTTTTATTATGAAACCAACATAGTTATCGGTATGTAATTTTATTTTATACCAATTTCTATATTTAGAAATTATTTTAAACTTTTCACCATATAAAATTTGAGTAACTAAGTCAGATTCAATGGACTTTTTATTATAAACATTAATTATATTATAATTACTAAAATAATTACTGTTCACGTAGATTTAATTTATCTTTTATTATCCATAGAAAAATTAAAGAGGGAATAACCATTAGAGCAGTAATTATAAAAAAGATTCCCCAATCATTGTGTAAGTTTTCAGGACTATTCAAGAATTCAAGTTTATCAACCACAAATCCCGAGAAAGCTGAGAAAACATTTTTTCCAAATGTCGCTAATGAGGCCATTAATGCATAATGAGTTGCTGTATAAGTTCGATCTACTAAAATTGAAATGAATGCTACAAAAACAACTGTTGAAATAGCAGCTGTCATTTCATCAAGGATGACTGCTGTTGCAAAAAGTAATTCTGATTTTCCGTACCAGGCTAGAGCTGAAAAAAGAAGATTTGTAGAGGCCATAAGTATACCAGCAATAATCATTGCTTTTACCAAACCAGAACGTATTGCAAAAAAACTGCCTACCATAGTAAAGACTATTGTAATAACGTAACCATATCCTTTTGAATAAATAGCAATATCTCTTTTAGAAAAGCCCATATCATCATAGAAAACTATGGACATTTTTCCAAGAAATGCCTCTCCAATTTTAAAAAGAAATAAAAAAATAATGATATATATTCCTATTTTCATTCCTTTGCTTTTGAAAAAACTAACGAACGGTCCAGTAATAGTTCCTATAACCCAAGCAAATATATTAGTAATTGAATTAGATGATCCTAATTTATTTACAATAAATTGATCTGTTTTTTTTTGTTCAATTTGTCTTTCAGTCGAGTGTTCTTCTGGAACAAACATTAAAGCAATATTACATGCAATAATTATTATTGTGAGTAAAAGAAAAGTAATTTGCCAGAAATTTTGAATACCAAGTTCTTCAAGGTAGTGGGCAATAAACAAAGTTATCATCCCTCCAATTTTATATCCAGTAAACCAGCCTATTACCATTACTCCCGCACCCGCGGACATTGATGCTCCCTCTGTTTTTCCAACTTGTTCAATTCTCAATGCATCTGTTACAATATCTTGTGTAGCTGATGCAATTGCTATGGTTAATCCAACTAGTCCAACAATCCATATATTTTCCTTTGGATTATTTAAACCCCATAAAACTAAACTTATTAGGATAATTAGCTGCATGATTACAATCCAGCTTCGACGATGACCAATTTTGTTGGTTAACCAAGGAATACGAATTCGGTCAACAAGTGGAGCCCATAACCAATTAAATCCATAAGTTACACCAATTAAAGATATAAACCCAACCTGACTTCTGCTGAATTCATTATCTCTTAACCAAAGAGAAAGGGCAGTATAAATTAGTACAAATGGAAACCCCTGAATTATTCCTAATAGCAAAATTCGAGCCATTCTTTTTTCAAAGTAAAGAGAGAGAGTTTCTAATAATGATTGTTTTTTATATATGTCCATAAAACAAATTACAAATTTTTTTAGTTTTTCCAAAAGCCTGGAAAAAACAATACTAACAAAGTAAATATCTCCAGTCTACCCAATAACATTGCAAAGCTTAAAATCCATTTTGCAAAATTGGATAATTCACTGAAGTTTCCGCTTGGTCCTATCA
>CAJVZX010000096.1 GCA_913020625.1 uncultured Pelagibacterales bacterium | reverse complement strand
GGAATGGCTTTAGAAAAAAATCAAGATGTTTGTAATGCAATTAAAAAAGCTAACTACGAAGTTGCTTCTCATGGTTGGAGATGGATAGATTATCAAAATATTCCCAAAGCTAAAGAAAAAAAACATATGAAATTTGCTATCCAATCTATAAAAAAAATATTCGGTCAAAGACCTTTGGGTTGGTATACAGGTAGATGTAGTCCAAATACTCGGGACCTAGTTATGGAAGAAGGAGGTTTTCTTTATGACAGTGATTCTTACAGCGATGATCTTCCTTATTGGGAAACGCGACGCGGGAAAAAACAGTTAATTATTCCATATACTCTAGATAATAATGATATGAGGTTTGTAACTAATCAGGGTTTTAATAGTGGTGATCAATTTTATACATACCTTAAAGATAGTTTTGATACACTTTATGCTGAAGGAAATATATATCCAAAAATGATGTCTATTGGGTTACACTGTAGGTTAATTGGAAGACCTGGTAGAATACAATCACTAAGAAGATTTTTAGATTATATTTTAAAATATAATGATATTTGGATATGCAAAAGAATAGATATTGCAAAACATTGGATAAAAAATTATCCATTAAAATAATTCAAACTTTTTAAAAAATAAATTGATTTAATTATGAAGATTTACGATTGTTTTATGTATTTTGATGAAGATCCTATATTAGACCTTCGCCTTAATTATTTAAATGAATTTGTTGATCAATTTATAATTGTGGAAAGCAAGTTTACACATAGAGGAGATCGAAGAGAATTATTATTTAATATTGATAAATATTCAAAATTTAAAGATAAAATTACATATTTAATTGTTGATCATGAGCCTTCGGGTTTACAAACTATAAATTCTGATGATGATGAAAGTACTCTGTCTGAAAAATATATTCTTAATGCAGCTAAAAGAGAAAATTATCAAAGAAATTATATTTTAAAAGGTATCGAAAAAGCCGATTTAAACGATTTAATATTAGTATCTGATTTAGACGAAATACCAAATTTGGAAAAGGTTAATTTTAACAATATTGAATCTAAATTAATCTTTTTTCAACAAAAAATGTTTTATTATAAATTTAATCTTCATTTGCCATTTGTTATCTGGACTGGTTCAAAAGCTTGTAAAAAAAAAAATTTAATTTCTCCTCAATGGCTGAGAAATATAAAAGATAAACCCTATCCTCTCTGGAGAGTTGATATACTTTTCTCAAATAACAAATACCATGATATAAGTGTTATAAAAGAAGGTGGGTGGCATTTTTCGTATCTCAAAACACCTGAGGATATTGAAAAAAAATTAAAAGCATATTTGCATCATAGAGAATATGATGTAAATCCAGCAGGTATAGAAAAAATAAAAAAAATGATAAATGAAAAAAAAACAATTTATAATTTAAAAGTAGATATGCGTACAAATAAATTTGATGGTGGAAACGAACTAAAGAAAATTGATCTTAATTTATTGCCTTCTTATATCTCTAATAATAAGAATAAATTTTCTGACTGGATAGAAGATTAATGAAAGGATATTGGATAGCTTTATATAAAAAAATTGGAGATATGGATAATCTTAAAAATTATGCAGCTAAGGTAACTCCAATAATTAAAAGTTATGGTGGAAAACCATTGGTTAGAGGTGGCAAATATCTAAATTTAGAAGGTGACGATTTTCCAAGAACAGTAATTTGGGAATTTTCAAGTTATGAGAAGGCAATTGAATGCCATAATTCCAAGGAATATCAAGATGGATGGGCAATGGCCAAAGAGACAACAGAAAGAAATTTACAAATTATTGAAGGAACCTAATATTCAACATCAACGGGATCAATACTTCTCCACATATACCAAGTAAAAACACTTCTATAACCTGAGTGTATTTTAGAAATTTTATTTAAAAATTTCTTACTCGGTGGATAAGATGTTTTATAGTTTTTTGATATTGCTCTTATTAAACCTATATCTTTAGTTGGAAATATATCTGGTCTATTTAAATTAAACATTAAAAACATTTGAGCACTCCAAATACCCAGTCCTTTTAATTTGGTTATGTAATCAATTGCTAAATTATCATCCATTTTTTTTAAACCTCTAATATTAAAAGATTTGTTTTTAAAACTTTTAGCAATATTTTTTAAGTAAGTTATTTTTTGACGTGATAATCCTGCACTTTTTAAGTTAAGTGAAGTTAATTTTAACACTGTTTCAGGAACTATTTTTTTTTTACATTTTGTTTCAAATTTTGACCAAATAGAATCTGCTGCTTTTGTAGATATTTGTTGTCCTATTATTGTTCTACACAATGAAAAAAAAGGATCTTTTCTGCTAGTTAAATAACCTTTGTTAAATTTATT
>CAJVZX010000095.1 GCA_913020625.1 uncultured Pelagibacterales bacterium | reverse complement strand
TTTACAGCTTTATAATGTCTTTTTTCTGTAGTCCTAATAAAATCATCATTAGACAAATTTAGTTTTTTAGCTAAATTTTTAAAAACTTGAGACATCTTGTCACAATAAATTAATGGTTCTAATCCGTTTTTTTCGGCTGTTTTTTGAATTTTAAGTCCATGTTCATCGGTTCCAGTTAAAAAATAAACTTTACTATTATCATTACGATAAAATCTAGCAAAAACATCAGCCAATATACTGGAATAAGCGTGTCCCATGTGAGGTTCGCCAGATGGATAATAAACAGGTGTTGTTATATAAAAATTATTTTTTTTCATTTTGTAAAATATTTTTAACCCAGATAAAAACATTCTTTTCATCTAAATGAAATTTTTTTAAATAATTAATTTGCCGTAATATTTGTGATTGATTTATAATGTAATTATTTAAATTTTTATTATTGTTCAAACATAGTTCGTTGTAAAACTTTTGAACAAAAAGAGTAATAAAAGTAAGAGTTTCTAAACTTTTATTAGCCTTATACTGGTCAATAAAGTGAATAATACAATTTAGCAAATTTTCTTTGATATTAATATTCGCTTTATCTAGTGATAAAAAATATTTGATCAAATTGCCAGGTGAGTCAAAATAAAAATCTTCAATAATTGAATTTGTTTGAAATTCATTTCCATATTGATCAATAATTTTTGTTAGAATGTTTTTTTTCTGCGTTAAGGTAAAAGAAATCTTAAATTCACAACAACGAGATTTTATTGTATCTAAAATTTTTAAAGCACTATTATGAATAATAAAAAAAAATGTATTGCTTGGTGGTTCTTCAATAGATTTTAATAATGCATTTGATGAATTTAAATTCAGATATTCGGAATTATCAATCATTACGATTTTCAAATTTTTCTTATATGAGGTCTTGTTAAGAAAATTTACCAGATTTCTTATTTGTTCAATTTTTATGTCACTTCCTTGAAAATTACTTTCTATTAAAAAAAAATTTGGATGAGTATTTGCATTTATGAGTTTATAACTAATATTATTTCCGTTAATGGAAGAGGTTTTAACAGAATATTCTCCTTCTTCTTTTTGTGATAATAGATAGTTGGCAAAATGATAAGCAAATGTTGCTTTTCCTAGTCCTTTAGGTCCACTCAATAATATACTATTAGGAAATTTATTTTTTTCATATAGCTTCATGAAAGAATTAAAATAATTCTCATAACCATAAAGATATAGTTGTTTTCTTGGTGAACAAATTTCTACATCTTTATTATGTTTTGTTTTCATTTGCTATAAGTTTTGATAAATTTTTTATATATTATTTCTTCAGTTCTGGGTATATCAAATGAATTATCAACAACCATATATTTTCTTTTATTACTTTTTGCAATTCTTAAAAATGCTTTTTGAACCTTATTATAAAATTTTTCAGTAAATCTATCATATCTATTTTTCTTTTTCCTTTTCTTTAATCTAAGCATGGCTTTTGAAACTTTAGTTTTTAGTATAAATGTCAAATCAGGTTTTACCTGACCTAAAATATATCTGTGTATATTATTTACCAAATTTCTACTTACCCCTTTGCCATAAACTTGATAAGCCAAAGTAGAATCCGTAAAGCGGTCACATATAATAATTTTTTTTTTAAGAATCGATGGATAAATTTTTTTTTTTATATGTTCGTTTCTTGAAGCCATGTATAGCAACGTATCAGTATATTTATCGAATTTTTCTTTAAATCCTGGATAATAATAATCATCAAGAATTAATTGTCTTATTTTTTCTGCAGCAAATGTACCACCAGGTTCTCTTGTATAAAGTACTGGAAGTTTCATGCTCTTAATTTTTTTGAACAGTTTTTTACTTTGATACGACTTGCCAGAACCTTCGATTCCCTCGAATGTTATAAAAAACGATTTTTTCTTATACATCTCCCCAAACCAGGAAATTAAGTGATTTGAATAATCTTGAAAAAATATTGGTTCTCTTTATTTCTACAGAAGAAAAAATATCAATCTTTTTTTTTAATTGGCCAGATACATAAATATTTAGAACAGCAAGTTTTTCTCCTTTTTTAATAGGAGCTCGTACTGGACTATTGTACTCGACAACTGCTTTGATTGTTTTTTTTTTCCTTTTTGGCACAGTTATGTACACATCTTCATTGACATGTGTTTCAATTTTATTTTTTTTTCCATGCCACACATTTAATTTTGCAATAATTTCATTTTTTCCTGCTACTTTAACTGTATCAAATCTTCTCAGGGCCCATGTTAGTAGTCTAGTTGATCCACGCGTTCTTTCACTTTTAGTTTTAAATCCACTAACGACAGAAGTCATTCTTCGTTCACCATCTTTTATTGATGCTGCCAAAGAATATTTTTCTACAG
>CAJVZX010000094.1 GCA_913020625.1 uncultured Pelagibacterales bacterium | reverse complement strand
TTTTTCAGAACAAAATTGGAAAGAATTATATAAACTTTCCGAAAAAACTTTTGTAGAAGAATCAGAAAGTTCAAAAACAAATGCTGCTGGCGCAGGATTAATAGATAATGACTGAAGAAAAAAAAACAGCTGATAAAAAAAATTTGGATGAATTAGATGACATATGTGAAGAATGCAAAAAAGAAGATGATAGTGTATCTCAAAATCTAATTATAAATGGTTATAAAATTTGTAATTCTTGTAAAGTTTCTAAAACACTATTTCCAGTTTAAAAAAATATAAATTATTAATAAAACTAGTGGAAATTCTATTACCATAAATGATTTAAAAATATTTTTGTAATTTAATATTTCATTAGTTCCAACAATTAATGAAATATGATACAAAATTTCAGTTAAAATAATTACTGGTAATACCAGTTCATTAGAAAAGGCAATCAATCTAAATATATAAGGTGAATGAGCAAAACCAACCAACGTAAAAACCTTTAATAAATTACAGTTTGTTTGTTTGCTGGGAAACAATTTAATTCCAACTATAAATATATAAATTGATCTTATTATCCAGATAAAAATAGATACTATTAATATGTATTTTAGTTTTGTTGTTGGAATGTCAACGTTAAAATTGTTTCTATAAAATTCAAGTATAGCAGCTTGAGGAATAATACCTAAAATCCCAACAACAATAACTATAATTGCCGCAAAATAAATTGCGGCTTCATCAAAATTTTTAGAATTACTATAAAAATTTTTATCAAATCTTGTTGATCTATAAATAATATTAATAAATTCATTTACCATTAGTGCTTATTTATCAAGAATCTTTATAGGAAAATAGTTAATATTTTCTTAGAAACAAATTAACCTTTAACAACCTCTCTAGTGTTAGCATTAAATGATTCAGTGAATGGTATTTCTACTATAACTGCATCTACAGGTTTATCTGGTACATCAGAGTATTGAGTAGGTAAATGAACTTTATATTTTTTACCAATTTCTCCTTTTGGAAATCCATTTGCATTAAGAGTTCCTTCAAAAGGAACATATCCCATTGCAATGTTTTTGCCCTTTTCAGGATGATACCAAGGAGAGGTAATAAACCCAACTGGTTTTCCACCATCTCCATTAGAAATTAGCCAAAAATCAGGAGCATACTCTTCAATTGGTTTACCACCAAGTTCTATACCAACAAGTTGAAGTTTATAAGGCTTCTCACCATTTTTAATTTGCGATTTCATTTTCTCAAGTGCTTCTTTTCCAACATAGTCAGCAGTTTTGTTCCATTCTCCTTTTCCAGATAAAGAAACTTGATATCCCAGATTACATTGAAATGGATTATGTTCTTGATCCATATCTTGTCCCCAAGATAATATTCCTGCTTGAATTCTTCTATGATGTGCAGGAGCTATTACCATCAAGTTATGTTTTTTTCCAGCATCTAAAACAGCATTCCACATATCTTCAGCATATTTAGTTGCATTACGTAAATAAATTTCATAACCGGCTTCTCCTGAAAAACCAGATTGAGATATTACACAACTTCTTCCACCCACTTTAGCTTCTGCTAAGCCATAGAAAGGCATATTGTCTAAATCAACCTGATCACCAATTAAATCATTCATTAGGGCTTTTGATTTTGGACCTTGGATTTGAACAGGACATGCATCTATTTCATCAATTTCTACATTAAATCTATTATCCGCATTGACTCCTTGCAAATAAACACCGATATCTGAATCAGATAAACTAAACCAGAATTCGTCCTTTGCAATTCTTAATAATATTGGATCATTTAAAACTCCACCTTTGTTGTTACATAAAATTACATAACGTGCTCTCATTGGAGAAATTTTTGTTGCATCTCGAGTAATTACATAGTCTGTAAATTTTTCTGCATCTGGACCTTTAACTCTAATTTGTCTTTCAACAGCAACGTTCCACATCGTTACATGTTTTTTAATTGCTTCATATTCTATCATTGCACCACCTTTTTCAGGTCTTACATAACCTCTTGGATGATAAACACGATTGTAAATTGTTGCTCTCCAACATCCTGCCTTCATAGAAAGATGCCAGTAAGGTGACTTTCTCACACGAGTGGAAATTAACATTTCAACTTTAGTAGGTCCGCTTTGTCTTAAATTGTATGGAACATGACGATCTGACTGATCAACCGATGTTTCATGATGTAATTTATTGTAATCAAATTCATTTGACATAGTTATTCTCCTTCAACCACTTGTTAGTTTCCTTCAAGCTGCCAAATGTATAAATGTGGAAGTTTTCTGAAAATTTTTTCACTTTCTCAATTAAATCATTAGGGTCTCTAGGTTTCAATAAATCAAGAGCCTTACCAAAATTTGATTTAAGAAAATTGATGGAATTTTTTGCCCC
>CAJVZX010000093.1 GCA_913020625.1 uncultured Pelagibacterales bacterium | reverse complement strand
ATAAATCGATTGTATCAATATTTGTCAATAAACCTCAATTTAACAGAAAAACAGACTATAATAAGTATCCAAGAACTTTAAAAAAAGATATTTATTTGTTGAAAAAATATAAAGTAAATTATCTTTTCATACCATCATCGAAACAAATTTATCCTGATGGACCGAATACAAAAATCAAAATAGATTCCCTAAAAAAAAAATTGTGTGGAAAATTTAGACCGGGTCATTTTGAATCCGTTGTTGATGTAATTGATAGATTTATAAAAATAATAAAACCTAATAAAATTTTTTTAGGAGAAAAAGATATGCAACAATTGAAAATAATTGAAAGTTATATAAGAAAAAAAAAACTTAAGACTAAGTTAATTGCATGTAAAACTATAAGAGAAAGGAATGGTGTTGCATATTCTTCAAGAAATTTTTTACTTACATCAGAAGAAAAAAGAATTGCTTCTAATATATATAAATTATTGAAAAAAAATAAAAAAAATTTATTAATAAAAAAAATATCTTTGAAAGAAATTAAGAATGAAATATTAAATTTTGGTACAAGTAAAATCGATTACATAAAGATTCATAATATAAATAAACTTACAAAACCATTTAAAAAAATTAAAAAATTCAGAATATTTATTGCTTATTATCTTAAAAAAACTAGGTTGATCGACAATATTTAACCGTAGAAAAAATATGCTCCAATCCCCAAAAATGAAAGAAAACCTACCACATCTGTAATCGTCGTAACAAACACACTTGATGCTATAGCTGGATCAATATTGAACTTCTTAAGTGTTATGGGTACTAATATACCAAATAGTCCAGCAACTATCATATTTAATATCATTGCTACTGCAATTAAAATTGATAAATTTATTTCTTTGAACCATAATTGAACTATTATACCAGTTATAATCGCAAAAATTACACCATTTAAAATTCCTATAATAAATTCTTTTGTTACAATTTTACCAAAATTACCAGAAGAAAGTTCTTTTGTAGCTAGAGCTCTAATGGTAACTGCTAAAGTTTGCATACCGGCATTTCCTCCCATCGAAGCCACAATAGGCATCAAGAAAGCTAGGGCTACCATTTGTTCAATCGTAGCACCAAATCTACTAATCACCCAAGTTGCAAGTAGAGCTGTGAATAAATTAAGCAATAACCAATTAAATCTTCTTTTGGTTTTTTGAAAAACACTATCAGTAATTTCTTCATCTCCAACTCCTGCTAATCTTAAGACATCCTCTTCTGCTTCTTCTTTAAGAACTGTAAAAACGTCATCACCAGTGATCATACCAACCAGTTTATTATTTTTATCTACTACTCCAGCAGAAACCAAATTATAATTTTCAAATATATGACCGACTTCTTCTTTGTCTATGTTTACTGGTATTAAAACTTGTGTTTCATTCATTATTGAATTCATTTTAGATTCTCTAGGTGTACGCAAAACTTTAGAGGAAGGAACGGTACCAATTGGTTTAAAATTACTATCTACAATGAAAATTTCCAAAAATTCTTCGGGCAAATCTTTGTTTTCTCTAAGATAATCAATGGTTTGACCGACGGACCAATTACTAGGTATAGCCGTGAATTCTCTTTGCATTATACGAGCGGCTGAATCTTCTGGAAAACTAAGACCCTCTTGCAATAAAAATCTATCTTTTGGAGGAAGTTTGTCTAGAACTTTCATTTTCTTTTTTTCATCCAAGTTTTCAATAATTTTCAATGCATTATCAGATTCTAAACGTTTTAAAATATTTGCTATTGATTCTGTTGATAAAAGAATAAAAACTTCAGTTTGAATAGATTCGTTTAGTTCTATAAAAATTTCGGGATCAAGATTAAATCCCTCTAGTTCAATCAGCTTTGATCTATTCTCATAAACTAAATTCTCAATAATGTCAGCAGAATCAGCAGGGTGCAATTCTCTTAGCGTCTTATTTAAAAATTCTGTATCATTATCTTTAATTTTCTTGTTAAAAACACTGATGAATTCCTTGTTGAACTCAAAATTAACTTTTTTATCGGTTATTTCTTTTGTTAAACTCATAATTATATATTTATTAATTTTGAATTGTTTAGTTGATTTTTTTTAAAACCACAAACTTAAAATGAATATAGAAGTAAAAAACAGCATAAAGCCAGTTGATTATATGGAATCGATGAAAATACTGGAACAAAGGGTTAAAGACGTCTCATTAGGAAAAGAGAAGGAACTGTTATGGATACTGGAACATAATTCTGTATATACGTCTGGAACAAGCGCTAATAAAAAAGATCTAATAGATAAGAATCTCCATGTAATTAAAGCAAATAGAGGTGGAAAATATACACATCATTCACCTGGTCAAAAAATCATCTATTTTGTGCTAAATTTAAATAATAGAAAAAAAGATATTAGAA
>CAJVZX010000092.1 GCA_913020625.1 uncultured Pelagibacterales bacterium | reverse complement strand
GATTAAAATCTTTCCAAAACATCTCTAAAACTTTAATCCAGCCTTCTTTTCCTGCAGTTATATCATCTAATTGATTTTCTAATCCTGCAGTAAAATTATAATCTACGTATTTAGAAAATAGCTTTTCTAAAAAAGCTGATATTAATTTTCCTCTATCCGTGGGATGAAATCTTTTATTTATAGTTTCAGCATATCCTCTAGTTGAGATTACTGAAATTATACTTGCATAAGTAGAGGGTCTTCCAATACCTAATTCTTCTAATTTTTTAACTAAACTTGCCTCTGAATATCTTGGAGGAGGTTGTGTAAAATGTTGTTCATCTAAAATTGCTTCAATATTAACAGGTCCTTTTGACATTTCGGGTAATATGTTTTCGTCATCGCCTTTTTTTTGATCTTTATAAATTTTTAAAAATCCATCAAATTTAATAACAGAACCACTTGCCTTGAAAATTGTTCCACTATCATCTGATGTTAATGTAATTGTATTTCGGTCAAATTTTGCAGATTCCATTTGAGATGACAAAGCTCTACTCCATATTAAATCATAAAGTTTGTGTTGATCTGGACTTAAATATTTTTTTACACTACTTGGCGACCTTATTATATCGGTTGGTCTAATAGCTTCATGGGCTTCTTGTGCATTTTTTGCTTTCTTACCTGAATAACTTAATGTGTTGTTAGGTAGATATTCTTTTCCAAATTCAGTTTTGATATAATTTCTTAATGATGAAATTGCATCTGTTGATAGATTGGTTCCGTCTGTTCTCATATATGTAATTAAACCGATTGTTTCTCCATCAATTTCTATACCTTGGTATAATCTTTGAGCAATTTGCATTGTTCTTGATGCACCAAGGCCTAACCTTCCTGATGCTGTTTGTTGAAGTGTCGAAGTTGTGAATGGACCAGATGGGTTTCGATTTACCACCTTTGTAGAAATATCAGAGATATTAAATTTTTTAGATTTAACACCTTCTGACGCTTTATCAATTTCAGATTTATTTTTAAAAGAAAATTTTTCAATTTTTTCACCATTATATTGAAAAATACTTGTTGTTAATGAATTGTTATTTTTATCACTAAATTTAAGACTTAAAGTCCAAAATTCTTCTGGATCAAATAATTCTATTTCGTGTTCTCTTTCTGTTATCAATTTTAATGCTACAGATTGAACTCTTCCAGCAGATTTTGATCCTGGAAGTTTAGTCCATAAAATAGGTGAGATATTAAAACCAACTAAATAATCTAAGGCTCTTCTTGCCATATAGGCATCAACTAATAGAGGTTCAATTTGTCTAGGGTTATCAATTCCATGTGTTACTGCTTTTTTAGTTATTTCATTAAAAACAACTCTTTCAATATGCTTATCTTTAAGAAGTTTTTTTTCGTTTAAATATTCTTTAACATGCCACGCAATAGCTTCCCCTTCACGATCGGGGTCAGTGGCAAGAATTATTTTAGAGGAATCTTTCACTGCATCTGTAATTTCTTTCAAATATTTTTTTGAAAAACTATCAACTTCCCATTTCATTTTAAAACTATCATCAGGATCTACTGACCCATTCTTTGATGGAAGGTCTCTAATATGTCCATAACTTGCTAGAACCATATAATCATCACCAAGATATTTATTAATAGTTTTAGCTTTAGCAGGACTTTCCACTATAACAAGATTCATATTTTTACAAAATACCCAAAAGTCTTAGATAGTCAAATTAATAAATTTTTGTCTTACTTTCTTCTTTATTTTTCAGGCGTTTAACATTCTCTCTATGAGTATAGAGTAGTAAAATAAATATTATTGAGAAAAATACTAAATTTTGATTAGTAAAAAAAAATAAATAAATTGGAACACTTAAACTTCCAAACAGTGATGACAATGAAGAATATTTTGAAATTAAAAACGTAAAAAACCAAACTCCTATAAAAACAAAACCAATAATTAAGTTAATTGAAAATAATATTCCAACATAAGTAGCAACACCTTTTCCTCCTTTAAATTTAAGCCATATTGGAAAAATATGGCCTAAAAAAACGCATAATGAAGCGATAAAAATATAATCTGGATAATTTAATTTAACATAAACAACTGGAATTATTGCCTTTATTATATCTAAAAATAAAGTTCCATATCCCAGAGATTTATTTCCAGCTCTTAATGCATTTGTCGCTCCAATATTTCCAGAGCCAATATCTCTAATATCCTTTTTTAAAAAAACTTTTGTTAAAATAAACCCAAATGGCACTGAACCCATAAGATATGACAAAATAGATATAATTAAGACTTCCATATTTATAACTTAAATAATTCAACACCTTTTACAAACGTATTTGTCACTTTTCCTTGGAGTTTTTTATTTTCTATTGAAGTATTTTTAGATTTTGAAATCAACTCTTCTTTTTT
>CAJVZX010000091.1 GCA_913020625.1 uncultured Pelagibacterales bacterium | reverse complement strand
GTACTAATTCTTTACCTCTTAATGCCGCTGTTGAGATTGATGCAATATTTGAAATATAAGATAATGGCTTTATCTACCAATTGAATAATAATTAAAACCTTTTTGCTTCATCAGTTTAGGCGAATAGAGATTTCTCATATCGTAAATTTTAAATTTTTTTCTTTTTGACAACTTTGCAAAATCTAAAGCCTTAAACTCTTCCCACTCTGTATGAATTATAACCAAATCAACTCCCTTACATACCGAAGATATGTTGTGGCAAAATAGTACATTTTTCAGTTTCGTAAATTCTTTTTTTTCACCGGTGGGGTCATAATAATAAATTAATGCTCCTTTTTTCTGCAAAAAAGGTATCATTTTAAGACTCGAAGATTGTCTCATATCATCTGTATTTGGTTTAAAAGTAACACCTAGGAAAGCGATTTTTTTATTTTTAATTTTATTAGATAAAATTTTTTTAATTCTATTCGTTAATAACATTTTACGTTTTTCATTAGATTTAATTACTGTTTTAATTATTGAAAGATTGACCTTATATTTATCTCCAATAACAGTTATAGCCTTAGTGTCCTTTGGAAAGCATGATCCACCATAAGCAGGACCACTTCTTAAAAAACGACTGCCAATTCTTTTATCAAGACCTATGCCAATTGACACATCTTCAACACTTACTCCAGTCTTTTCACATAAATTAGCTATTTCATTCATGTAAGATATTTTTGTCGCTAAAAAAGCGTTTGAGGCATATTTTATTAATTCAGCTCCTCTTCTGCTTGTTATAAAAAAATTAGCTCCTTTTTTAATTAGTGGTTCATATAAATTTTTCAATTTTTTTGAAGCTTTTTCATCATTTGAGCCCACAACTATTCTATCAGGAAATCTGAAATCCCTTAATGCTTCACCCTCTCGTAAGAATTCAGGATTAGAAATTACATTAAATAATTTTTTTTTTATTTTTTTGGAAATGATTTTTTCAATTTTATCCCCTGTTGAAACAGGAACGGTCGATTTGGTTACTATTATTTTATATTTGTTAATATTTTTTCTGATTGTGGTCGCAACACTAAAAACTTGATGAAGATCAGCTGAATCTTTTTTTTTGGAGGTAGGTGTACCAACGCAAATAAATATAATATCAGAACTTTTTATTGCTAATCCAAGATTCGTGGTAAACATTAATCTACCAGAATCGTGATTACTGGTAACGATTTCTTCCAAACCTGGTTCGAAAATTGGTATTTGATTATTGTTTAGCATTTCAATTTTTTGACTATCCTTATCGACACACCACACATCATTACCTAGGTCAGCAAAACACGCTCCACTGACAAGACCAACGTAACCAGTTCCTATCACGCATATTTTCATAAATTACAATCTAGAGATTTCTGAAGATGAATTGATATACCCCTTCATGGAACCACAATCTAAATATTTTCCGGCAAAAATATGACCGATGAATTTATGTCTTTTATGTATCAATGATCTAATAGCATCTGTTATATGAATTTCACCATTGCGACCAGGCTTTTGATCTTTAAGAACTTTAAATATTTTTGATGGTAAGATATAACGGCCTATTAATGCATAGGTGGAAGGAGCTAATTTTGCACTAGGTTTTTCTATAACATCTTTAATATGAAAATTATTTTTGTTAATTTTTTTTAAATCAAAAATACCCCATCTCGAAACATTATTCTTTTTAACTTTTTTTGAGGCTATAATTGCTGATTTGTATCGTTTATGAAGTTTTATCATGGTACGTGAACAATTTTTTTTTATTATCAAATCATCTGGTAATAACATTAAAAAAAAATTTGATCTAATTAATTTTTTACATTTTAAAACTGCGTCGCCGGTTCCACGTGGTGTATTTTGATAGACGAACTTGATCATTTTTTTATATTTTTTAATTTTTGAATATTCCAATTTGATTCTTTTATCTTTGCTCTTTTTATTAATTATCTTTTTGAAAAAATTATCATTATAAAAATATCTCTTAATTATCTTTTTCTTATTTGAAATAATAAATATAATTTCCTTAATTCCGGCATCAATACATTCATCCAATATGTATTCAAGACCAGGTTTTCCATTAATTGGCAATAGTTCCTTAGGTATAACACTTGTAAGAGGTAATAGTCTTGTTCCCATACCTGCTAAAGGAATAATAGCCTGTTTAACCATTGGTATCTTTTACATATAATATTTAAAATTTACAAATGAAAATAATTTTAGATAAAAAAAAACTTACAAAAACTTTGTATGGACAAAAAAATTTAGGTTTTGTTCCAACAATGGGCGCGATTCATAAAGCTCACTTAAATATAATCAAAAAATGTAATAAATTATGTAATAAATCGATTGTATCAATATTTGTCAATAAACCTCAATTTAACAGAAAAACAGA
>CAJVZX010000090.1 GCA_913020625.1 uncultured Pelagibacterales bacterium | reverse complement strand
CCACTTATTAATTACTTGGATCCTTTTTTAATGTTAGATGAATTTGGGTCTGAAAATAAAGATGATTATATTGGCGGATTCCCTCCCCACCCCCATAGAGGAATTGAAACTGTTACCTATATGCTCAATGGAGAGTTTGAACATGAGGATAGCACAGGAGCAAAAGGAAAGATGTCTTCAGGTGATGTTCAATGGATGAAAACAGGAGGAGGAATAATTCATTCTGAAATGCCAGCAATGTCTGAAGGGAAACTTCATGGTTTCCAATTATGGGTAAATATGCCTGCAAAATTAAAAATGAGTAAGCCAGAATATATATACATCGATTCTAAACAAATGAAAGTTTTCAAAGATTCTGAAAAAAAATTAAAAATTATTGCTGGAAAATTCAATGATGTTGAAGGACCTGTAAAAGGTCATAATATTGAGCCGATTTACTTTGATGTAGAACTTGAAAAAGATAAAATATTTAATTTTAATCTTTCTTCGACACACAATTCTTTTGTTTATTTAATTAAAGGAGAAATTAAAATTGGAGATAATCATCATGATAAAGTCAACAGCTCGAATTTAATTATTCTTACAAAGGGTGAAAAATTGAAACTTAAAGGTATAACTAAGTCAAAATTTTTACTAATATCTGGAAAACCAATTGGGGAATCTATAGCTAGAGGTGGGCCTTTTGTTATGAATACAAAAGAAGAAATATTACAAGCTATTCAAGATTATAATAATGATACATTTATAAGAAAATGATTGCTATAAAAATTGATAAATTTGGTGGACCGGAAGTATTGAAAATTGAAAAAGTAACTCTTGGTAAACCAGGACCAGAAGAAGTAGTAATTAAACATGAGGCAATAGGATTAAATTTTATTGATACATACCATCGTTCAGGTTTATACCCCGTTGAATTACCATCGGGAATTGGAGCAGAAGCTTCTGGTATAATTGAAGAAGTTGGATCCAATGTAAAAGACTTTACGGTTGGTGAACATGTTGCTTATTCAGGAGCGCCTCTTGGTGCTTATTCAACCAAAAGAATCTACCCAACAAAAAATCTAGTTAAAGTTCCAAGAGAAATAAATTTAGATATTGTTGCAACTTTAATGATAAAGGGTTTAACTACTTTTTATTTATTACACAAAACTTATCCAGTTTCTTCAGGTGAAACAGTCCTATTTCATGCTGCTGCAGGTGGTGTTGGTCAAATTTTTTGTCAGTGGGCAAAAAACCTTAATTGTAAGATTATTGGTACGGTTGGATCGGATGAAAAAATTAATATAGCCAAAAAAAACGGGTGTGATTTTGTAATAAATTATTCTAAAGACAATTTTGCAAAAAAAGTATTAGAATTTACCGGTGGTAAAGGAGTACCCGTTGTTTATGACGGGGTAGGAAAAAATACTTTTGAAGGTTCAATTGAATGTTTAAAAATGAAGGGCATGATGGTGTCCTTTGGAAATGCATCAGGACCAGTTGAAAATATAGATGTAAAAAAAATGATACAGCCAAAGGGACTTTATTTCACAAGACCTAGCATGGCTCAATACTTAACCACTAAAGAAGAAATTAATGAAGCAGCAGATATGTTATTTAAAAAAGTAAAATTAGGTAAAGTTAAAGTAAATATTTTTAAAAAATACCAATTAGAAGATGCTATTCAAGCTCATACTGACTTAGAAAACAGGAAAATAATTGGTCCAGCAATTTTTAAACCGACTAAATAAAAAACCACAAAATAACTCCAACAACTCCTAAAATAATTATTAAAATTCTTACTCCCTTTAAATATGTTGTAAGATGCTTAGAATCATCTATATCTTTTTTTTTACCTGCGCCAAGTCTTATGACAAAATAAAATATTATTAAAAGAATAAATATAATTAGAAGAATTATATTTTTATCAAACATTTTTTATAAAAATTAAATTATAATTTATTTGTAATTTACTTTGAGGTTTTGAGTTTTTAATAATTGGAAGAAATAAACCAAAAGCGTAAAGAAGTATTATTATTAATGCTGCTATCATGAACGCTCTTATTGATGTAATTTTCATACTATAAATAAACAGTCTATTTTAAAGATTTTTCATTAAATTTTATTTGATGATTTGTCACAACTATTTTTAGTCAAGTTCTAATTTCATATCCGACAAATGTAATTTCAAGGTTTCTGTGGATAAATGTATGTCTCTAATAAAAAATAAAACTGAAATTATCATCGTCAAACAGCATGATCCAAATATAATTCTTGCTACAAAAATAATATCCAAATAAAGAGCAAAAACAGCCAACATATTAAATAGAAATCCGAAGCTTGCAAATGCAAGTGTATATTTTAACCATTTAACTCTTCCATTTAAATTTTTTAACTGTTTTTCCCATTCTGGAGGAATATGTTTTTCCCAAA
>CAJVZX010000089.1 GCA_913020625.1 uncultured Pelagibacterales bacterium | reverse complement strand
AACTCTTTTAATCTCACCATTTCAGGTTGAAGGATTTTCATTTTAGCCATAGATCTAAAAGAATAATTAGCTAGTGGAAAAAATGCTAAACGCACAAGCGCAGTCAAAATTATTATAGCAACCCCAAAGTTGCCAGTTAGTTTAAAAAAATACTCAATTACAAAAAATAATGGTTTAGTAATGAAATAAAACCAGCCCCAATCTATAGCTAGATCAAATTTTTCTATACCCATCTTTTCAGCATAATTATCTATAACAGCAACTTCTTTTGCTGCAACGAAAGCACTTATTTCATTTGTAATAGAAGAGTTTGATCCAAGCACTTCTGGTCTTTTAATTATGAAATTAGCTTTATATTTTCCATCGGTAGTCAAAAATTCAGATTTAAATTCTTTCCCTTTTTCAGGAACTATTGCCGTAAGCCAATATTTATCGGTAATTCCCAGCCATCCTTTTGAACTGTTGGTAGTGATTTTTTCATCTTCTATGTCTTTGTAATCTTCTTCTTTAAGTTCTTCATCAAACATTCCAATAAAACCTTCGTGCAAAATGTATATAGGTATTACATCGGGTTTGTAATTTCGTGTTATTTGTGCGTAAGGAAAAAATTCATAAGATTTATCCGTGGTGTTTTTAACACTTTGGGTTATTCTGAATAAAAATTTATCATCCAGTTCAATTTTTTTTGTGAAAATTAAACCTTCATTATTATCCCACTCAATCACCACTGGTCTATTTGGTGCAAGCAAGTTATTTCCTTTCACTTTCCAGATTGTATTATCCAAGGGTAATTTCAGTTTTTCATTGCTATTAGAGGCCCAACCCGTTTCTATGTAATATCCTTTTGAAGTATCTTTTGGATTTAAAAAAATTACTTTTTCATCACTATCCAAACTTATGTTGTAATTTTTAAATATAATATCATCTATAATTGCACCCTGAAGTGATATTGATCCTTTGATGTTATTATTTTCTATTTTTATTCTACTAGCGTAATCAATTGCTTCATTTCTTGTAATTTTTTTCGATGATTTGTCTTTTTCGATTGAAGGAGAGGAAGATTCCTCTTTTTTTACTATTTGGTCTTCTACAATCTGTCTTTCAACGGGAGGTGGTTCAAAAAAAGTTGCCCAAAAAACCAAGACTAAAGTTGAAAGCACAATAGCCATTAATACATTTTTTGTATCCATTTACTTCTTTCCTTTTTTCAAATTTGGTGCAGGATCAAATCCACTTCTGCCGCCCAAAAATTTTATTGGATGACATCTGAAAATTCTTTTTATTCCCAACAAAAAACCTTTCAAAGTTCCATTAAGTTTTAAGCAATCTATAAAGTATTCCGAACAAGTAGGTTGATATCTGCATGTTGATGGAAAATAGGGTGAGATGAAATATTTATAGAACTTTACTAAAAAAATTAATAAATAATAAAATAACTTCATGATCTATTTATCTATTTGTTTTATTCTTTTAAACACACTGTCGAACTCATCAACAATAAGTAGAGATTTATCACTATATACATTATTTCTTCCAAAAATTACATAAGTATAGCTAAGATCAATTGCTCGTTTTTCTTTTATAATTTTTTGAACAGCTCCTCTCAATTTTCTTCTTATTTTGTTTCTTCTTACTGCATTTCCTATATTTTTTTTAATCACAAAGCTTATATTCAAATTACTATTTTCTTCTGAAAAATTTTTTTCAAAATAAATCGTAAAATATTTTGCATTTATTCTTTTTTTCCGTAAAATTTTCAAAAATTGTCTGCTTTGATTTAGACTCTTAAATTTTATCATTTTAAGAACTTATTTAAGTGGATATTTTTTCTCTTCCTTTTGCTCTTCTTCTGGCAATAAGTTTTCTGCCAGCTTTTCTTCTCATTCTGGATCTGAATCCATGCCTTCTTTTTCTTACGATTCGACTCGGTTGATAAGTTCTTTTCATAAAATTTATTTAGTTCTTTATAAAATTTTCTGCTATTTATAGGTAATAAGAGCCAATAAGTACAGATAAAAAATAATTTATGAACTTTGAATCCACGAACTTTAAAATTTATTTAGGGAGTGCTTATCTAGTTGTTCTTTTGACAGGTATTTATTTTTTACTTTCTAATTTTGATATTAGTGATTTAACTAGCTACGAATTTATAAGAGAAAACAAAGGATTAATTTTAAAATTTAAAGAAAACAATATTTTCTTTATGACAATTATTTTTTTAATTATTATTATTTTATTAAATTTACTTTTGTGTCCAATGCTATTACCTACTTTAGTGATTGGCTTTATATTCGGTAAATGGTTGGGAACATTGATACTAGTAATTGGAAATACAATTGGTGGCCTTTTGTTGTATCTATTGGCAAAAACTTTTTTTAGTGAGTTAATAGAAAAAAAACTTAGAACAAAATTTTCTAAATTTGTTGAATTTTTTAAAAGAAATGAAACTATATATTTC
>CAJVZX010000088.1 GCA_913020625.1 uncultured Pelagibacterales bacterium | reverse complement strand
CCTTTCGGTACTAGTTCCTAAGACTAGCGCGTATACCAATTCCGCCACTTGCCCTTATTATTGTGCACCGATTTATATAATATTTTTTAGATTTAATCCAATTCAAATTTATCTTGATAATTTTTCAATAAATTTTTTTCTTGTTGATTTTTATAAAGAATAAAATTTTCACAAACTAAAATATCTAGATTGGTTCCCATAAAACATTTAAAAGCATCTTGTACATTGCAAACTATAGGCTCCCCCCTCACATTAAAGGAAGTATTAACAAGAACGGGGCAACCGGTTATTTCTTTAAATTTTTTCAATAAAGCATAGTACTTTGGATTAGTATCGCTGTGTACAGTTTGAATCCTTGCGGAATAATCAACGTGAGTAACAGCTGGAATTGACGATCTTTTAATATTTAATTTATCTATTCCAAAGAGTTTTTTATTTTCTTCAGAAATAGGAATTTGCAGTTGTTTTTTTACATCTGCCACCAAAAGCATGTAAGGGCTATCATAATTTAATTCAAACCATTCAAATACGTCTTCTCTCAAAACAGAGGGTGCAAAAGGTCTAAAACTTTCTCTAAACTTAATTTTTAAATTTAATTCTTTTTGCATTTTTTCTGATCGAGGATCTGCAAGAATTGATCTACCACCTAAAGCTCTGGGTCCAAACTCCATTCTCCCTTGAAACCAGCCAATCGTTTTTTCATTACTAAGTTCCTTAGCTACAGTTTCTATTAAATCATTTTCAGCCAATTTTTTATAGTTACCATTTAATTCTTTAAAATCTTTTTCAATTTGATCGTGATTATATTTTGGACCAAGATAGGATCCCATCATCATATCTTTGGATGATGGGTTTCTCTTTTTTTTAAGTTCCTTGTGCCAAAAAGCTAGTGCCGCACCAAGAGATCCGCCTGCATCTCCTGCTGCTGGCTGTATCCATATATCGTTAAAAAATTTACTTTTTAAAATTTTACCATTAGCAACACAATTTAATGCCACACCTCCTGCTAAGCATAAATTTTTTAAATTATATTCTTCCGCTACGTGGTAAGTTAATTTTAGTACAATTTCTTCAATAGCATGCTGAATTGATGCTGCTATATCCATGTGAAATTGAGTTAAAAGATTTTTTTTAGGGTTCCTTGCCGGTTGTCCAAATAAATTAGAAAATTTATTATTTGTCATTTTTAAACCAGTTGTGTAGTCAAAATATTTAATATTTAATCTGAATGAGCCGTCATTTTTTAAATCTATCAACTCATTAAGGATCAAATCTTTATACTTTGGCTCACCATAAGGAGCTAAACCCATGACTTTATATTCTCCGCTATTAACTTTAAAACCTAAATAATAAGTAAACGCTGAATACAGAAGGCCAATAGAATGAGGAAAATGAATCTCTTTAATTATTTTCAGTTCATTATTTTTCCCTGCTGCAACAGTTGTTGTTGCCCACTCCCCAACCCCGTCCAAAGTTAAAACTACAGCCTCTTTGAATGGTGAAGGATAAAAAGCGCTAGCAGCGTGACTATAATGATGTTCGCAAAAATTAATTTTTTTAATATCTTTAAAGTTTTTATCGTGTTTTTTTAATTGATCAAAGATAAAATTTTTTTGAAATAATTTTTCTCTTAACCATATAGGCATAGACATAGAAAAAGACCTAAAACCTGAAGGCGCAAAAGCTAAATAGGTTTCTAATAAACGCTCAAATTTAAGAAACGGCTTCTCAAAAAAAACGATGTGATCGATCTCGCTTAATTTGCATTTACCTTCTTTCAACACGTAATCTATTGCATGACCTGGATATCTCGCATCATGTTTTTTTCGTGAGAATCTCTCTTCTTGAGCAGCTGCAATTATTTTTCCATCTTTAATAAGTGTTGCTGCACTATCATGATAGAAAGCGGATATTCCTAAGATTGATGTCATTTAAAATATTGTGTAAATAAATGGTGCTACTGCCGAACCTTGACTTAATACAATTAAAACGCCAAAAAGTGCCAGAACAATTATAATTGGCAATAACCAATATTTCTTTCTAACCTTTAAAAATTCCCAAAACTCTTTTATAAAATCTAGCATTAGAATTGTTTTTTCATTGAACCTATATTTTTTTCCCTTTTAATCCAATAAGACTTTTCTTTAGAATATTTCACTTTTAATAAATCTTTTTTAAATATTCTAACTACCAAACTCAAAGGTGTTAAAATTACAAAGAATACTGTAAACATAACAATTGGCGCAATAATTTTTCCTAATAGTTCTCCAAATTTAACCCATGCTTTATTGAAAGGTGATAAAATTCTAGAATTTAATAATCCCAGTATTAAAAAAATGACCGCAACAATAACGGGCCACAATTTAATTGGACTGGAATGATATAGGGGCCACAATCCAATTATCAAAAAAACTATAAAAAATAAAATGCCAAAACTTTTGTTTGATGAATTTTTCATAT
>CAJVZX010000087.1 GCA_913020625.1 uncultured Pelagibacterales bacterium | reverse complement strand
AAAGCACCTGGAAAATAGTTTATTTCAAATTCAACAAGACAATCCAAAATGGACTGTCTTGTTGAATTTTATTAATACAATTTAAAAGATCGGGTAGCTTTTCCTGTTGGAAATAGTTTTACAGTTATAAATAGAGGCAAAGTTTTTAAAATTTTTAATTTTTAATATTTTTTTTTTTAAAAAATCATTTTTATTTTCTTTGTGCTCTTTCAAAATAAAATTTGTGTTTGTTTTGTTGCAACTATTAAAATCCTCATAACTATCTCCTATAAATAAGGTTTTTTTTTTATTTCTTCTAATTAATTTTATATGTTGAATTTTATTCATCGGTGAACCATAAACTTTCTTAAAATATTTATAAATTTTTTTTTTTTTTAAAATTCTTTCTATAACCTTTTGAGGTGTTCCAGTGCTAATATAAAATTCTAAATTTTTATTTTCTTTTCTTAAAAAATTTAAAAGACAAGAAGATACTTTAAGTTTGTATATTTTTTCAAGAGTCATTAAATTAAGTTTTGAGGAGAATGAGTTTAGTTTTTTTTTTGTAACTCTTTCATTTAAAATATTTTTAATAATAAATCTAAATTTTATAAATCTTGATTTGCCAACATTTTTTAAATGATAATTTAAAGCTCTTTTGGCTATTTTCTTTCCATGGGATAAAAATAATTGATAAAATGCTTTATTTTTTACTCTATGACTATCAACAATAACTCCATCAAAATCAAAAATTATTTGATCAAATTGCATAATTTTTAACTATCATATTAATCGCTTCTCTCTCCATAGAAAGTCTGATTTCTTTAGCATATCCAGCAATGTGCGGAGTCAATAGAACATTTTTAAGTTTAATAAACTTTCCATAATAAGGTTCATCATTAAATACATCTAAAGCAGCTACACTAATTTTATTATTTTTTAACATTTTATATAAATGTTCATTATCAATTAATTCAGCTCTAGATGTATTTATAATTATACAATTTTTTTTTAATTTTTTTAATTTTTCCTTTGTGAGAATAATTCTATTATTATAATTTAAATTTAATGAAATTATATCTGAATTAGAAATTAAATAATTTAGAGATTTTTGGTTTATATTATTTATTTTTTTTTTATCATTTATGATCAAATCTGCACCAAAGGCTTTTACTAACTTTGTTAGATACTTACCAACTTTGCCATAACCTATTATCCCAAATTTTTTTCCACGTAAAAGATTGCCCATTTGTTTTTTCCATATTTTTTTTTTCATATTATTATTTTGTTCATTAAGATTTCTGAGAATTGAAATCGAAAAACCAATAATTAACTCTGCTACTGCCACTTCTGGTGTTATGTTTGATTTATTAAATTTAATTTTTTTTTTTTTGATTGTATTAAAATCGATATTATCTGTACCTGAACCTAGCCTAAATATATATTTTAAATTTGGAAGATGATTTAATACTTTTTGATTATAATTTTCAGTGCCAGCAATTATATGGGTAAAATTATTTGAATATTTTAAAATTTCTTTTTCATTTAATTTTTTTTTAATTGGATTTGTTTTAAAAAAAATATTTTTTTTTTTTAATAAATTAAAAATATAGCTATCTTCTACTGAAAAAGAAGAGGTTGCTATAAATAAACTATTATTTGTCATGATATAAATTATAATATAAAAAAATATGAAAATAATTCAATCATTGTAAAATTCTAAAAGATTTAGAAGTTATACCTTTGCAATTTGTTTTAACCTTAAATAATGATCCCGATAAGTTATATTTTTTAATATCAGATTTTTTTAATCCTTTTATAGCAGAAGTTATAAAAAGTTCGCTATTATTTACTCCTCCAAATGAACAATTTGTAATATTTTTTGCTGGCAAATCTACCTTATGCATTTTTTTTCCTCTAGAATTATAAACCGTAATACATGCACCACCATAATGACACACCCAAAGATTATTTTTATTATCTATAGTCATTCCGTCTGGAGATCCTATTTTATTATTAAATTTTAAAAATATTTTTTTTTTAATTAATTTTAATTTACTATTAACTTTGATTTTATAAATATTTTTCAGTCTGCTATCAGTATGATAAAAATTTTTTTCATTAATAAAAGCAGGTCCATTTGTAATAATATATTTTTCATCAACTTTATTAAGTTTTAACTTTTTATCTAAACAATATAGTGAACCATTTTGAATATTTCTTTCTAAATTATCCATTGAACCAAACCACAATCTTCCCTCTGGATCTGTTTTGCCATCATTCAACCTATTAAAAGGCTTGTCTTTTTCGATTATAATTGAATTTAAGGTTTTTTTTGTCCTTAAATTAACTACTCTCAACTCAGACTTTAAACCAAGTATAAAAATATTTTTTTTAATATGAGAAAGAAATCCTATTTCTTTGTCTAATTTGATAATTTTTTTTTTACTTGTTTTGAGATTAAAAATTAAAATTTTTTTTTTTT
>CAJVZX010000086.1 GCA_913020625.1 uncultured Pelagibacterales bacterium | reverse complement strand
GAAGGAAAATGTGAAGATTATTTTCCCAATCAATAGATCTAGCTTGGATTTTTTTACAAGAAAAACAAAGTTAAGAAATAACATACAAGTTAAGAGAGTAGAAATATCCCCTTAATTACGTATATCAGGTGCAATTAACAAACCACCTAGAAACTTCGGATGTAATAAGTCTGAAAGGTTTTCTAAAAAAGGACCCTAATAGTTAAAACTTAAAACTCACGAAATATTTTCTGAATAGAGGATATGCTATGCTTATGTTGTTGATAAAAATAAAAAAAAGATTATTGTTAATGTCTCTCAAAGAGAAAAAAAATTTAATGAAACTGTAAATGAAAATATTATTTCTTAATCCTAGTTTAAGACCTGGTAGTGTTCATGTGTTTTTACCTGTGGGGTTGGGTTATGTAATGACCTATGTCAAAAAACATGGTTATAGTTTTGATCTATTAGATATAGACATTGCAAATTACTCAAATGCATATGTCGAAAAATACTTTATAAAAAATAAATTTGACGTAATTTGTATGGGAAGTATTGTTACTCACTACAAATGGATTAAATGGTGCATTAACACCATAAAAAAATATCAGCCTGAGGCAACCGTTATTGTAGGTAATTCTGTTGGAGGAAGCATACCCGAGGTACTATTTCAGACAACCAAAGTAGATATAGTGGTATATGGCGAAGCAGAAGTTACAATGAAAGAACTATTTGATGCTATTAAGCTAAACAAATCTTTCGGTAATATTGTAGAGCCTCGAGTTGAAATTCCTCATACAAATAAAGGATATCCTTCAACCATAAAAGGACTTGGAATACCTGGGATAATCTATAGAACAAAAAATAATCTAATAGTAAATAACGGAAAAAGAAAAGCTGTAAAAAAAATTGACGATTTTCCATTTCCGAATTGGGATTTATTTGATGTCGAAACTTATATTCGCATTGGAAGGAACCACCAGGGATCAAATAGTTGGTTTTATAAACCGGAGGAAACTATTTCGATGCCAATTAATACTGCACGAGGATGTATTTTTAAATGTACTTTTTGTCATTATGCATTTTGGCATGATCCGTACCGCCATAGGTCAGCTGAAAATGTGATAGCTGAAATCAAACAAAACCAAAAAAAATATAATGCAAATTATTTTAATTTTTGGGATTAATTATCATTTCATAAACTTGGGCAAGCTCAAAAATTTTTAGATGAGTTAATACAGGCTGATTTAAAAATACATTTTACATGTTCAATCAGAGTAGATCTTATGGGAAGAGAACTAGACAATAAAGGCAATCCAATACCCAGAAAAGAAAGATTAGGATTAGCTAAGCAATTCGTAAAAGCAGGATGTGCTCTTGTTAATTACTCATTGGAGTCTGGTAGTGACGAAATATTAGAAGCAATGAATAAAAGGGTAAAATCAAAATATTTTAATGAACAAGTACAAATTTGCAGAGAGGCTAGTTTACCAACTAACACAAGTATAGTAATTGGATTTCCACAAGAAACTTCGGAAACTATAAAAGATACAATGACTAAACTTGAGAAATTAAAAGTTTACCCAAGCACTGGTTTTTTATTACCTTTACCGGAAACTGGAATGTGGAAATATGCGTTAGATAACAATCATATAACCGACATAGATCAATACTTAACTAAAATTGCAGACAGACAAGATTATACGATAAATTTAACCAAAATGAGTGATGATCAACTTAAAAAAGAAACTTTATACTGGTTAGAAAAACTAGATAATACTTTTGGTAATAATTTGGGCAAAGATAAATTATTAAAAACAGGTGGAGAAGAGAAACACACAAAACATCAGCTCATTGATAGAAACACAACAACACGTGATACTTTAAATTATGCAGCTAAAGAGATGATTACAGAAGAGACAGTCAAATAACCTTTATTTTATGAAAAAAATTAAAGTATCACTATGTGATCTTGTTAACCATTAACCAATTCAGAAATTTCTTTGCGTTTCAATAACTTAATCTAACTTCTTCTATTTTTACTCTGCCCATGGCTGTCGGATCAGAGTCTTTCAAGACCTGGTGGCCAAGGTTTATGTGCAAGAAATATGAAAACATTACTCCTGGATTTAATGCAAAAAATCTATGAATGTTAGTTAATAAAAATAAGAATCTCCTAGAAAGATTTAAACGAGGCAAAAGTTATTATCTGTTTCCTTCTGGGCAAAAGGTTGAAACTGGATTAGGGAATACTAGAAAAAATTAAATTCAATTTTACAGTCTGATTTAGAAAATTAAGAATATCTTCCATCAAATGCTGACCTTTATGCTGATTTGGTATGTAAAATTGCATAGAAAGATTTCAACATAAAAGGTTTTGCAATAACGATTTGAAATTTAAAAAAATAAAAAATTATTTGGTAATTTCATTTAAAATAATCGATTATAAATTATTAAAAGATATATTTTTGACTTCACGCATATTGCTACATGTGCATAAGAATTTCTTCCTTTAGGATGATTGGGATGTTCTGGTAGTTGTCCCACGAGATAATCACCAGCTTCCTGAATAATTTTCCAGAGTTTACTTGCGTTTTCTTTGTTC
>CAJVZX010000085.1 GCA_913020625.1 uncultured Pelagibacterales bacterium | reverse complement strand
GCAAAAACAGATCCCACCGGTGCTAAACTCTTTGCCATCAATGGAAGAACCTTGATTTTAAAAATTAAAGTACAAATTGATGCTATACCCATGAAACCAAAACAACCAAGCGCTATAAAAGATGCAGGAACATGCACATACATGATTCTAACAGAGTCTCCCTGTGTGAAATCGGGGGGTGAAAGGAAGAGTGCATAAATTAAACCAACAAAAATAAATAAAAGCATTAAAACGGTCAAAAAATTAAAAAGTTTGTTACTAAATGAAAGAATTTTGTTAGGAAAAAAATTTTTGAACATATAAATATACTACAATCAAAATTAGATAATTAGAACATGATCTTTTAACTGCCTATTTGTTCATTGCTCTTTTATCTTTTTAAGTATTTTATTTACTTCAGGTGGCATGTAGTTTTCATCATGTTTTGCCAAAATTTTATCTGCAATAAAATATTTTTTATCTTTTAATTTACCTTCAGCAACAACACCCTTTCCTTCCGAAAAAAGATTGGGAACAGAACCTTTATAAGAAACTATAATTTCGTTATTCAGGTCAGTTACAATAAAATTTATAGACGTTTGGTTATTAATTACCGAACCATCCTTTACCAGACCACCTATTCTAATTTTTTTATTAAAAGAAATATCTTCCTTATTGTAAAGTTCGGTTGGAGAAAAGAAATAAACTACGTTTTCTTCCAAGGATTTGAGAACGACAAAAACAACTAGAATTGACGCTAGCAGCAAGAACGTCGTGAAAACAATCCTTGTTCGAATTTTTTTACTCAACATATGTAAGTATCGAACAATTAACTAGTGATTAATATAGTGGGCTACCAGACAAAACTTCTTTTGAAAGCTCTTCTTGTTTAGAAACTTTAGTTTTCTTTACTGGTATTTGCTTAAACTCAATTAAAAACATTTTTTCCTGTCTTTTAAATTCTTTTTTTGTTTTTAAGTAAAGCAAAAAGCAGCTTACAAAAGTGAAGATAAAAGCAGGCCATATAAAACTCCCATAACCACCTAAAACTAAAAATTCTATATTCATAAATTTTTTTTACACTGACTAATATCTACAAAAATTGAATTAAGTCAAATATTGTAAATTTTTAATGTCAAATCAAGATCTATACTACCGCCTAAAAGTGACGTAAATTAAATAAAAATTACAATAAAAACTTACTAAAATGGATAATAAAAATTGGTTAAATTATTGGGACAAAAAAAATATTTGGTTAGAATCTGATCTTTTGAAAAGAAATACTGAAATTTTTTATCAGAAAACATCTGATATTTTTAATTATAATGAAAAACACGTGGTTTTAGAAATTGGTTGTGGCAATGGAGATTTAGCAAACAAAATATCAAACAAGGTTAGAGAAATTTATTGTTTAGATACATCGCAAGAATCCATAAACCTTTGCAAAAATAAGATTTCAAAAAAAAAAAATGTTAAAATACTAAAACTTAACAACAACTACACAAATTTATCTTTTTTAGAGAATAGGAAGTTTTCAATTATAATTGCTAACTCTGTTGTAGAATATTACAGATCTCAAGTGGAAATCATAGATTTAGTAAAATCTGTTAAAAAAATTGCAATGAAAGATGCACGGTTTCTTATTTCGGATATAGTGGTAACTAGTGATAAAATAAAAAAGTATCCAAAATTAATTTATAATAGTATATCCAACGGCTATTTTGTTGCATTAATGAAAGTAAGCTTGAAACTTATTGTTGATAAAAAATACTCAAATTTTCAAAAAAACCAACCAAGTTTAATTGTAAATATTGATAAATTAATTGAAGATCTTTCTGTCTTTGTAAAAAATATTACTATTGTAAACGAAATTTTAACTGTTAATCCTGATCGTAAACATTTACTAGTACAATTCTGAAAAATGAGAATAATTTCGTTACAATCAATTATTTTATTAAAATTATAAATTGATAATTTTTGTGTTAAATAAAAAAAATATTTTTTTGCTTTCTGTATTTATTATTTCGGTTGGTGCTCTGTTAAGATGTTACCAAATAAATTTTGAAAATTATTGGTTTGATGAAATAAATGATTTTTGGATTGCTGATCCAAACATTTCGTTGGATGCTACGTTTTCTAGACGTGAAAGCATTGCTGACGTAAGTCCATATTTGTGGGTATCGCTCTTAAAAATATACTTTAAAATTTTTGGTTATATTCCAGAGATAGGAAGATATGTGCCTCTTTTTTTTGGTATATTATCTATTCCTTTTATAGGAATACTTTCTTATCAAGTTAAAAAAGATAATTCTTTTTTATTAGCGATTTTATTAATTGGTATAAATATATATCTCATTAAATATTCTCAGGAAACTAGGGTATATTCTCTTGTTTTTTTACTGGCTACAATAAATTTAATTTTTTACTACAAAATGATTTCTCCAGATCTAGCTTATTTTGGGAAAATATATATTTTTCTTTTATTTACCGGATCTTCAATTTTAAATTTCTCTACTCATCCTTTTTTACTTATTATTTTTTTTTCACAAATTGGTTGCTCTATTTATACGTTTTTTATATTGAAAAATAAAAATCTTCTATTTTTTTTA
>CAJVZX010000084.1 GCA_913020625.1 uncultured Pelagibacterales bacterium | reverse complement strand
AGGACTGATGCTAGTTTAAAGGGTCAAACAGTTTCTTCATCTTACAAACCGGCAATTATAGAAAATGATGTAAAAATTCAGGTTCCACCATTTATTGATACAGATGATGAAATATTAATAGATACTAGAACTTTAGAATACTTAAAAAAAATTCAATAATGAGAACTTTTTCAGCAAATTTAAATGTAATAATAAAAGCATGCGAAAAAGCTTCCAAATCTCTAATTAGAGATTATGGAGAAATTGAAAAATTGCAAGTTTCGATAAAAGGCCCATCTGATTTTGTTTCAAGTGCAGATAAAAAAGTTGAAGAAAATTTAATTAATGAATTAAGCAAGGCGCGACCTGATTATTCTATTTTAAGTGAAGAAATTGGTGAAATTAAAAATAAAAATACAGAATGTAAATGGATAATTGATCCAATTGATGGAACGTTAAATTTTTTAAATGGCATTCCTCACTTTGCAATTTCTGTTGCTTTAGAGAAAAATAATCAAATAATTTGTGGAGTTGTATTTGATCCAATTAAAAATGAAATGTTTTTGGCCGAAAAAGATCAAGGTGCATATTTGAATAATCAAAAAATAACCGTTTCTAAGAGAAAAAAAATAAGAGAATCACTTATTTTAACTGGCGGACCTTCATTTAGTGAAAAAAATAGATCTGAAGTGTTTAAGGAATATATAAAAATATCAGAACATACATTGTCACCTCTTAGAAAAATGGGAAGTGCTTCATTAGATATAGCTTATGTAGCGGCTGGAAGAGCTGATGGTTATTTTCAAAGAAATTTAAAATATTGGGATATTGCAGCAGGTATTATTTTGGTTAAAGAAGCTGGTGGATTAATATCTGATTATTGTGGTAAAGCTAATTTTATTAGTGAAAAAAAAATTATTGCTTCAAATTCAAGTATAAATACTAAACTTATAGAATTATTAAGTAAATAATCAATTAAGATTTATTTGTATTATTGAAATCTTTTGTTATAAACCAGCAAAGAATTATGAAAAAAAATATACACCCAAATTATCATACAATTAAAGTTGAAATGACTGATGGCAGTCAATTTGAAACAAAATCTACTTGGGGTAAAGATGGTGATTTAATGAAATTAGATATTGATCCAAAATCACATGCTGCATGGACGGGTGGAAAACAGAAGCTTTTAGACAAGGGCCGTGTTAGTAAATTCAACAAAAAATTTCAAAATTTCAAATCATCTTCAAAATGAACGAAGTGCCATTAATGCCTAAAGCAACCGCTGTTTGGTTGGTAGAAAATACATCTCTTAGCTTCAAACAAATTGCAAATTTTTGTAATCTACACGAAGTTGAGGTTCAAGGAATAGCTGATGGAGATGTTGCAAAAGGAATAAAAGCTTATAATCCTATTTTAGCAGGTCAACTTACAAGAGAAGAAATTCAATTATCATCTGATGATGTGAATAGACCTTTAGAATTAAATAAGAAAGTAATTGAAATTTCTAAAAAAGAAAAAAAAAAAATAAAATATATTCCTTTATCAAAAAGACAAGATAGGCCTGATGCAGTTTTATGGCTTATAAAAAATTGTAATGAACTTAAAGATTCACAGATTTCTAAATTAATTGGTACTACAAAAAATACGGTATTATCAATTAGAAAAAAAAATTATTGGAATTACAATAGTTTGTCTGCAAAAGACCCTGTGGCGATTAATCTTTGTACACAATTAGATTTACAAAATGCAATAGAAAAAGCTAAAAGAAAAATTGAAAAAGAAAAAAAAAAGAAAGAAAAAGATATAAAGAAAAATGAAAAAGGACAAGAAAAAGATTAATCATAGTTTAGTTGGAATAATTATGGGCAGCAAGTCTGATTGGGGAACGATGAAGCATTGCAGTGATACTCTAAAAAATTTCAAAATCAGACATGATGTTAGGGTAATTTCTGCTCATAGAACTCCACAAAGATTGCATAAATATTTAAAGGAAGCTGAAAAAAAAGGTATAGAAATAATTATAGCTGGCGCAGGTGGTGCTGCTCATCTTGCGGGTGTAACAGCATCAATTACTACTTTGCCTGTTTTGGGGATACCTATTGAGAGTAAACTTAAGGGGTTAGATAGTTTACTATCAACTGTTCAAATGCCAAGTGGTATACCTGTTGGTACATTGGCTATTGGCAAAGCTGGCTCCATTAATTCTGCTTTACTTGCTATATCAATGTTGTCCACTAGATATCCAAATGTTCTAAATAAACTTAAAAGTTTTAGAAGTAAGTTTGAAAAAAAAGTTCCAAATAAACCTTATTAATTTTGTATATAGACAATGAATATTAAAGGTGTTAATCAAATTCAACTTTTGGAGGATTTATTAAAATCGAAGTAAAAGATAATAACGTTGAACAAGCTCTTAGAATATTGAAAAGAAAGCTGCAGAAAGATGGTTTTTTCAAAGTAATAAAATTGAAAGATACTTATGAAAAACCTTCCGAAAAAAAAAAAAGAATTAAGCAAGAGAATATAAAAAGAGCTAAAAAACTCCAAAAAATGAGGAACCGTATTTAAATATCGCGGGGTGGAGCAGTCTGGTAGCTCGTCAGGCTCATAACCTGAAGGTCG
>CAJVZX010000083.1 GCA_913020625.1 uncultured Pelagibacterales bacterium | reverse complement strand
GCCCACCAAAAAAATAGATGGATTTAGCAAAAACAGATAATCTTTTAAATGTTTTTTTTAAACAATATATAAAACAAAATAGTAAAGAAATTTTTTTAAATTGGCTTAAATTTCCAGAAAAAAATTATTCCTGGGAAGAAACAAAAGTAAACATTATTAAATTAGCAAAAGAATTAAAAAAAAACCTAAATAAAGGTGAAAGATGTCTATTAGTTTCAGAAAATAGACCAGAATGGTTAATTTCGGACATCGCAATTATGTTGGCTGGTGGAATTACCGTTCCTTCATATATAACTTATACTGAAAAAGATTATGAATTTATAATTGATGATTGTGAACCAACAATTGTTATAGTTTCTAATCAAATTTTATTTAATAAACTTAAAGATGTTATTCCTAAAAAAAAATTTATTAAAAAAATTGTTCTATTTGATGAAATTAAAAAAAATATTTTAAGTGATCAAATAATTGAATTAAAAAATATTTTATCATCAACTTTAAATTTTGATGAAAATAATCCAATTATTAATTTAAACAGGAAAGATCCAGCATGTATTATTTATACTTCAGGAACAGGAGGAAACCCCAAAGGAGTTGTGTTAAGTCATGGTGGAATTTTAAGCAATTGTGAAGGAGCAATCAATTTAATTAAACCTATTTTAAGTAACAGAACAAGATTCTTAACTTGGTTGCCATTATCACATTCATATGAACACACAGTTCAATTTGTTCAAATTTCTGTAGGGGCTAAAATTTATTATGCTGAGGGAATTGATAAATTATTAAAAAATATGTCAGAATGCAAACCTGAAATAATGACTGCAGTTCCAAGATTTTATCAAAATTTATATCAAAAAATAAACAGCAATTTCAAAAAGCAAACAGGATTTAAGAAAAAAATAATTAACGCAACGATAAGTCTTGGGAATAAAAAATTGAATAAAGATAAATTGAATTTTTTACAATATTTAACTAATCAAATATGTGAAATTTTAGTAAGAAAAAAAATCAAAAAACAATTTGGAGGTAGCTTAAAAGCGTTTGTGTCTGGAGGAGGTGCGTTAGATCAAACAATAGGAAGATTCTTAAATTCGGTCGGCTTACCCACTTTACAAGGCTATGGCTTAACAGAGGCTTCACCGGTAGTTAGTTGTAATCCCTTAGATAATATTAAAGTTGATACTGTAGGACTGCCTTTTCCGGGCAATGAGGTAAAACTTGAAAAAGATGGTGAAATATTAGTTAAAGGAGAAAATTTGATGATTGGCTATTGGAATCAACCCGAGGAAACAAAAAAAGTAATTAGAAATGGATGGTTATACACTGGAGATATTGGAGAATTTAAAAGTGGATATCTAAAAATTACAGATAGAAAAAAAGATATAATTGTAAATGCTGGTGGAGATAATATTTCTCCATTAAAAGTAGAAAATTTAATGACAAATCAATATGAAATTGAACAATGTTTAGTTTATGGTGACGGAAAAAATTATTTAGTTGCTTTAGTAGTCCCTAGCGATGAGTTTATAAATGAAGAAGACAAAATAAAAAAAAAAGTGGAAGAAATTAATAAAGAACTAAGTGTTATAGAAAAAATAAAAAATATTATTGTAGTTAAAGGAAAATTTTCAATTGAAAATAGAATGTTAACACCTACGCTAAAGTTAAAAAGATTCAAAATAATTGAAAAATATAAAAAACAATTAGAAAATCTTTATTTAAAATAAAATATTAAATAATAAAAACGTAAATTAACGTTGTAATTATTAGTTTATTTAAAATTAAATTTAATAACAAAAACAAATATTTTTAGAAAAAAAATGCCAACACTTTGTGTTGACATCAACTTTAAATAAAAATAAAAATAAGTTAAGTAAACGAATCAAAAAGATTCGATAACTATAAAAAGGGAGCTAAAGATGGCTAAAAGAAGAAAAGCTAAAAAAAAAGGTAAGAAAAAAGCTAAAAAAAGAAGAAGAAGATAGTTAAGTTTTTTTAAAAAAGATATACGCTTCCTATGGTAATTACTATAGGGAGCGTTTTTTTATGCTAGCTTTCTTGTTGATTTCTTTTTAAGGCTTTATCTAACTTTTTTAAAGTTTTTTCGTAAGATAGATTTAATACTATTTTTAATTCTGCAATTATTCTTTCATAAGCTTTTTCAAATAATTGTCTTTCACTATATGATTGGTCTATAATAGCATCTGTTCCTTTGTTTAGGTCTCTTACTACTTCAGCTAGTTCATAAATTTTTCCCGAATTTATTTTTTGTTCATATTCCTGAGCTCTTCTACTCCACATAGATTTTTTAATTTTTGGTTTTCCTTTTAAAATATTTACAGATTTATTTATTTGATTGATTGTTGATAAAGATCTTAAATGTGATTGTTTATTAATAGGCAATAAACCCATTGCTTTATCTTTTTCAAATTTAACATTATAACACTGAACTTCTATACCACCGATTGTTTTAAAACTTACTGATAATATCTGTCCGACTCCATGTTTTGGATAAACTATATAGTCTTTAGGTTTATAAATTTTTTTTTCTGTTGCTTGTTTTTTGATTTTTTTAATTTCAGGTTTTTGTTCATTACTTTTAGTTATTCTTA
>CAJVZX010000082.1 GCA_913020625.1 uncultured Pelagibacterales bacterium | reverse complement strand
AAAAACATTTTCACTGATGGAAAATCATGGTCTAAAGAATCAAAGTATGCAGTAGGAGGTCTTATGAAACACTCAGAAGCTTTAACTTCTATAGCTTGTTCAACCGTTAATTCTTATAACGGTTTAGTCCCAAGAGTAGGTGGATTTGAAGGAGGTACGGTAACTTGGGCGCCTACTAATATTACTTATGGTCATAATAATCGATCAGCACAATTTCGTTTACCTCAAAATAGATATTGCATTGAAAACAGAGCAGCAGATATGATGATGAATGTTTATCTAGCTCTTGCAATGACTCTTTCTGCTGCAAATGAGGGAATAAAAAATAAAATAGATCCAGGTAAACCAACTGATCAGGACCTATACCAAATGACAGATGCAGAATTTAAAAAGCTAGGAATTAGGCAATTGCCTAAAAACTTACTACAGGCAATTGAAGCTCTTAAAAAAGATAAATTATCAGATGAAGTTTTGGGATCTGTAATGAAAAAATCCTATCTATCATATAAAAATGATGAATGGGAACGTTATCACCAAGCAGTGACTGATTGGGAAGTAAAAGAATATCTAAGATTATATTAATGATGGATTACGACCAGTTTGATCTTGGAGATATTAAACTTCTTTCAGGTAAAATTTTAAAATCAGCAAAACTTGCATATAGAACTTATGGTGTTTTAAATAAAAATTCTGACAATGTTATAGTTTTGCCTACATTTTACACTGGTACACATAAGAGAAATGAGGGTTTTTTTGGATCAGGTAGAGCTATTGATCCAAATAAACATTTTATTGTTTCTATTAATATGTTTGGTAATGGACTTTCTTCATCTCCAAGCAATAGTTCAGCCCCTCAAGACGGGCCTCGCTTTCCTAATGTAACATTATGGGACAATATTAATTGTCAGCACAAATTATTGACGCAACAACTTAATGTCAAAAAAATTGCTCTTGTTACAGGATGGTCAATGGCCGGCTGCCAAGCTTACCAGTGGGGAACACAATTTCCAGATATGGTTAAATCAATTCTACCATTTTGCGCTTCAGCTAAAACTTCAAAACATAACCATGTTTTTTTAGAAGGTGTTAAAGCAGCACTTGTAGCAGACAAAAACTGGAATAAAGGTGATTATAAATCTCCACCAGTTTCTGGTCTAAAAGCTTTTGGACGAGTTTATGCAGGGTGGGCTTTTTCGCAGGATTTTTTTAGAGAAGAACTCTATAAAAAAATTGGTTTTAAAACAGCCGAAGATTTACTTAAAAATTGGGAAGATGATCATGTAAATAATTGGGATGCAAACAATCTTTTAACTAAAATTAATACTTGGCAAACTGCAGATATCAGTATTGGACCAGTTTATAATAATAATTTTAAAAAAGCGTTGAGCTCAATTAAAGCTAAAGCAATTTTAATGCCTTGTAATCAAGATTTATATTTTAGAACAAAAGATAATGAAATTGAATCAAATTATATTCCCAACGTCTCACTTCGACCTTACGATTCTCCTTTTGGACATTGTGTTGCCAATCCCGGCAATGACAAAGGTTTTGAATTAGAATTAGATAAAAATATAAACGAATTATTAAAGTAAAAAAAATTAATATTTATTTTTTTGAAAGTGTTGCGTTTAATACGAATGCTAATATTCCAGCAGGAATTAATCCTGTTGTTAATAGTAGTTTTAAACTTATTCCAAAATCGGGAATATGAGATACAAATTGAGGCAATAAAGACATTCCGATACCAAAAGAAAGTGATAGACCTAAAATTAATAAATTTCTTTGGTTCATTTCTGAACGAGCAATTAATTTAATACCCGCAGACGTAATTAAACCAAACATAATGATTGCTGCTCCACCAATTACAGATTCTGGCATAGCTGCAATTATTCCTCCAAGTTTAGGAAACAAACCTAGGAGAATTAAAATTACACCGGCTATTGTACCTACGTGCCTACTAATAACTCCAGTAAAAGCAACAAGGCCAGCATTTTGTGAGTAGGAAGTATTTGGCATTGCATTAAAAATAGATCCAAAGGCTGTACCTAGTCCGTCAGCCATGATACCACCTGATAATTCTTTATCAGTTGCCTCTCTGTTTGATCCTCCCATGGTAGTGGCACTTATATCACCAATAGTTTCAATGGTTGTTACGATAGCCATAAACAACATTAATATGATAGCTCCAGGAACAAAATCTATTCCATATTGAAAGGGCATTGGAAAAGCAAACCAACCTGCGGCTGCTATTTTTCCATAATTAACCATACCCATTAACATTGCCACAATGTATCCAGCAATCATTCCAATTAGAATTGAAGCCGCAGAAACCATTCCTTTTCCTTTTTGATGAGCCCAAAGAGCAACTATTAAAACAGTAAATGATATGATTAAATGATTTGAGTTTCCGAATACTTCAGGTTTATTATTCAATAACCAACCTCCACCACCTGCATACATAAATCCAACTTTAAGTAGACTTACACCTATCATCAGCACAACAATTCCAGTCACTAATGGTGGGAATAAATGACGAATAGGTTTTAACATTTTACCTATCCACATTTGAAAAATTCCTCCTATAAAAGCAGCTGTAAACACAGCTCCTAAACCAACTTTTGCAAAAGGTGCCATTACTGGAATGAAAGCAAAACTTGTTCCTTGAAT
>CAJVZX010000081.1 GCA_913020625.1 uncultured Pelagibacterales bacterium | reverse complement strand
AAATCAGATGTAAATCGTTTAATATTTAATTTTTCTAAAAGATATTTTGGCATTTCTTTTACTGATTCACATTTTTCAAATTTATTTCCCCATCCATTAAATTTAAAATGCACCCCAGCTACTTCTGCTTTGTCATTTTTAATAAAAATAGGTCCGTTATCTCTTATCCATGAAAAATCAGTAGGTATAGACCAAATAAGTGCAAAATTTTTACATTTCTTAAATGCTTTATCAAAATTTGAAGGGTCTGCGATTACAACAACTTTTTCAAACTTAGATAACTTTTCTGCAAAAATTACAATCTCATTTTCATAATTAAAAATTTCTAAATCTGAATCTTTAGAAGGCCAAGTAATGAAAGTACATTCATGATCTTCAAATCTCCCAGGTACTTTAAAATTTTTTTCATATGGGGTCATTTGATTGTAATTATTTATCTGTAAAACTATAATATAGAAGAGCTATTCGTAAATATAAAAGTCGTAAAAAAGGAAGAGGGAATTTTTTAGGTAAACCTTGATATAATTTAGATATATTTAGTTTTTTACTATTAGAAACAATTAGTTTTGCTAATTCATTACCTGACCAAGGAGCTGTATTAACACCATTAGCTTGATAACCAAAACTATAGTAAATTTCATCATCCAATTTTCCTATTGAGGGTGTAAATTTTGTTGTTACTGCTACAAGACCTCTCCAATGAAAATCGATCTCAACATTTTTCCAATTAGGAAAAACCTTTTTCATTTGTTCTTCCATTTTTTTTGATTTTATTTTTGATGACTGCTCACTACCAATTAAATCACCTCTAGCGCCAAATAAAAAACGATTATCTTTAAGCAATCTATAATAGAAAAGCAAATTTCTAAAATTTAATATAGGGTTATAAGTTACAAAATTATGAGATTTAACTTCCTCATTTGTAAGAGGTCTTGTTATAATAATATTAGATATAACAGGTAATATTGTGTTATTCAGATCTGGTAATAAATCATCTTTATAAAAACCATTAGTTGCCATAACTATTTTGTTTGACGTTATAATATGATCGTTTGCAATTACATTGAATTTTTCTAATTTTTTTTCAATTTTAGTTACTTTACTTTTTTGATAAATTTGCACTCCAGATTTTTTAGCTTCTTCAGCTAAACCTAATAAAAATTTTAAAGGATTAATTGCAAAACCAGGTTTGTAGGAAAGCGCTCCAAACTGCTCTTCCCCAGTATGGCCAATTTCATTAAATTCTTCTTTTGAATATACTTTAGTCTCTATTCCAAATTCTTTTTTATATATAAGTGCTTCTTCTTTAATTGATTCGAAATAACTTGGATGAGGAGCAACTTCATAATTACTATCACCAGTTAAATCACAATTAATTTTGTATTCGTCTATTAAATTTTTTGTAAAATTTGAGCCCTCTATGGTATTTTTGAAAAATTTCTTTGTTTCTTCTTTACCAAACTTTTTAAACATAGTTGCAACTGACATTTTTGCTGGGTAGATACAGCAGAATCCAGCATTTCTAGCAGACGATCCCCAGCCAATATGTCCAGCTTCAACTAAAACAACGTCTTCATTAAAATTTTTAGCTAATGATAAAGCACAAGAAATTCCTGTATATCCTCCACCAATAACAACAATATTTGTTTGGATATTTTTTTCTAATTTGTTATATTTATTATTTGTGTCGGAAGTAGTTTCCCAATAACTTTTTACTGGTTCGTCGAATTTGTAGATGTCTTCATGATATAAATTTGACATTTGTTATTTATAAAATTCATTGAATGGCTATTCAATTAATATTATATATAAATATAAATTTATGGATAAAAACAAAATTAAATCCCTTATAAAGAGCCAAAAATCTAACTATTCTTTAGATCAGCAATTTTATGTTGATGAGATGATTTTCAAACTAGATTTGGAAAATTTTTTCTTTAAACAATGGATTTTTGTAGGACATGTTTCAAGAATTCCAACTATTGGAGATTATTTTTTATTAAATGTTGGGAATGAATCTATTATCATTATTCGAGATCTTAATAATATTATTCATGCTCATTACAATGTATGCCGTCATAGAGGTTCGCAAATTTGTTTAAAAGATGAAGGAAATAAAAAACTTCTCGTCTGTCCTTATCATGCCTGGAGCTACAATATAGATGGAACTTTGAAATCAGCTAGATTAATGAATAGTGATTTTAATGAAAGAGACTGGAATCTACATGGTTGCAATATTAAAGTATATCAAGGTTTGATATTTATTAATTTTTCTAAAGAACCAGTTAGTTTTGATGAATTTATTGAACCTAATAAACCTTTTATTGAATTACATGGACTCAAAGATGCCAAAATTGCTTATAGAAAAATTTATCCAACATATGGGAATTGGAAACTTACATTAGATAATTTTCACGAATGTTATCATTGTCAACCTTCTCATCCTGAATATTGTTCAGTTCATGATTCTGAATATATATTGTCTTATGGAGGAGGAAGTGGAACAGGGCCTCATTCTGAAAAATTTTCAAAAAGATTAGCGGAATGGAATGAAAAAACTAAAAAACTTGGTTATTTTACAGGAGAATATTCTGAAAGAAATTTTAATAATTTTTCAAGAGGAGCTGAGAGAACACCTTTGTCTGAAGGAAAATTATCTGAAACTAAAA
>CAJVZX010000080.1 GCA_913020625.1 uncultured Pelagibacterales bacterium | reverse complement strand
GAATCGTTGCCAACGATTAGGTAGAGGGTTCGATTCCCTTGACCCGCTCCATTTTTTATATTCATTAATAAATCTGATTTTACTTTAATATTCTCATTAATTTTATTAGTATTTAGATAGTTTAAGGAGAAAAAATTAAGAGTAGGTTAATGTGTTAGATTTAAGAAAGGAGGATTAGTTAATTAGTGATCAAGCATGACATGGAAATAAGACGCTACCTAGCTTGGAGAAAAAAAGTTAAAGGAAAACCGATTGCAATCAGATTATATGAGGTTGTTTATGTTTATCTCACTATGCTCTGGTCCAAAATGGGTAGACCTCCTTTAAAAAATGCTCTGTATAAATTTGTTGAACGTAAAGAATACAATGATCAATTGACAAGTTGTCAATTGTTTAAAAAGATTATTGATGAAATAAAGTCTAATCCAAGCGATGATGGAAGTGGATATTTTCTTCCAGATTCTGGAGAGCAAATTACTCATAAAAATATGGAACAATTAGAGAAAGAAAAAAATTCTGCTTTAAAAGAATTATCTACAAACAAAATAGTTGAACGATACCAAGTTGTTTTGAGAATGTGTAAAAAGTATGAAGAATGGGCATTAATGAAAAAATTACAACAAGCAGAGGATATTACAAAACAAGAATCTTTTGAGAATTATCCAAGCTTGCCACTAAAAATCAGTTGAAATAATTTATGAGTGATATTGCAGAAAAAAAATGTGTTCCATGTGAAGTTGGATTACCTCCGTTAGATTATAAAGAGATTCATAAATATTTAAAAAAAGTTAATGGATGGAACATAAAAACAAATGAAAAAAAAAACTATTTCATTGAAAAAGAATTTATTTTTAAAAATTTTATTGAAAGTCAAAAATTTGTAAACCTAGTTGGTGAAATATCAGAAAAAGAAGGTCATCATCCTGATATTGCTTTTGGATGGGGCTATGCAAGAATAAAAATTCTAACTCATGCAGTTAAAGGTCTTTCAGAAAATGATTTTATATTAGCATCAAAAATAGATGCAAAAACTAATGTTTAAAGTGCCTTGTTTTTGAAAAAACTAAAATAGTGTCAGTCCGGTTAGCAAATTTAATTATTTCTTTATCTCTAATTGAGCCACTAGGCTGAATAATTGCACTTACTCCTGCTTGAATTAATTTTTCTATCCCATCAGTAAAAGGAAAAAAAGCATCAGAAGCTGCAACAGAACCATTTAATTGCAAAGGAAGAAACTGATTAGCTTTGTTAATAGCAATTTTGCAGCTATCCAATCTATTTGGTTGTCCCGAACCAATACCTATGGTTGAAATATTTTTTGCCAGCACAATAGCATTTGATTTTACATGTTTACAAACATTTAACGCAAAAATTAAACTTTTTAACTGATCCTTATTAGGTTTCTTATTAGATACAATTGTTAAATTTTTTTTTCTAATTTCATAATTATCTGTATCTTGTAAAAGAAATGAATCTTTATGAAAAATTGGATTAAAATTTGTTAGATTATTAAAATTAGACGAGTCAATTAATCTTACATTTATTTTTTTCTTTAAAATTTTCAAAGCATCTTTATCAAACCCTTTACCAATAATGATTTCAAAAAATTTTTTGCTTAACTTATAAGCTAATTCTTTTTTAATTCTATAATTACAATATACTATTCCACCAAAGGCACTAATAGGATCACAATTAAAAGCATTCTCAAAAGATTTAATAGGGTTAGAATCAGATGAAACGCCACAAGGATTGGTATGTTTTATTATTATTGATCCTATATTTTTTTTAAAGATTTTCGAAATTGATAATGCAGAAAAAATATCATTATAGTTATTAAAGCTTAACTTTTTTCCATGAAGTTGATTTAAATTATTTTCTTGAGAGAGTGAATAAAAGCTACCATCTTGATGAGGATTTTCACCATAACGTAACTTTTCAATTAATTTTCCATGAAAAGTTTTTTTGTGGGGGAAAGATAAATTAAGTTGATTATTGAGACAATTTGATATTACAGAATCATAATAGGCAATTTCACTAAAGGCATATGATGCTAATTTGTGACGAAAATTAAGATTAGTTGAACCTTTATTTTTTTTTATTTCATTTAAAAAATTATTATATTGAAGAGGCGATGTTATTACTGCAACGTCTTTGAAGTTTTTTGCTGCTGCACGAACAAGTGTTGGTCCACCAATATCTATATTTTTAATTATTTTATCAAGATTTATTGTTTTTTTAACGACTTCTTCAAGTGGATAAAAATTAACTATAACCAGATCAATTTCTTCAAAATTATTATATTTTAATTGTTTTTTATGTTTTTTATTACTTCTAATACTAAGTATACCGGCATGAATTTTTGGATGGAGTGTCTTTATTCTTCCATCTAACATTTCCTTAAAACCAGTATAATCAGATATTTCTTTGCAGCTAAATCCAAGTTTTTTTATTTCTTTATAAGTTCCACCAGAACTTATTATTTCAATTTTATATTTATTTAAATTATTTAAAATTTTTTTTAAATCAGATTTGTCTGATAAAGAAATTAATGCTTTTTTAATTTTAACTAAATTTTTCATTAAGAGATTTTTTCAAATGTCCAATTTATAAATAAATCTTTTTGTTCAGCAATACCAGAGATAAATATATTTTCATTTTTATTTAGTTTGTTCTTGTTTCCTAAATAAAT
>CAJVZX010000079.1 GCA_913020625.1 uncultured Pelagibacterales bacterium | reverse complement strand
CAAAAAAAAGTCAGTTACAATTTATTAACCAGCTTAAAGCAAATAATGCAAATTTAATCATCACAGAAGGACCTGTGAGTTACGTAGATCCCGTCAATAATTTAGATCAAAGACTTCCTTATATCGCCAAATATTTACAAGATAATCTTAGTAAAGAATTAAAATTTTTGGATTGGAAAATAATTTTTTTGAAGAAATATGAGTGATTTTAGTTTTTTTTTACAATCCATATCTTTACGTTAGTCATATTAATTAAATTTGGAGCAATTTTGTAGAAATCGTCTAGAATGGTATAAAAAATATTATAGATAAAAATGTGGAATTTGATGTTGTTAATGTTCTTTTTTCTCCTGAAATTTACATGCCAATAGTTTATTTTTTTATACTTTTGAAAACAGGATTTGTAATTAAGAAATTTTATTTTAAAGAATAATTTACAGAGTTCATTTATGTTTTTCAAAAGTAGAGCTTTTACTAATTGGGGAAAAAACATTTATATAAATCCTAAAAAAATTTCACCTAAAAATTATAATGAATTAAAAAAAATAATTAATAAAAAAAGTTTCATTGTTCATGGAAATCAAAGATCTTATGGAGATGTTGCCCTGAATAAAGATCTAGTTGTTTCAATGAAAAATTTTAATAAAATAAAATTTTTTGATGAAAAAAAAGGAATTATTGAAATTGAAAGCGGACTGTTATTAAGTGATCTATTGCCAATTATAATTGCAAAAGGATGGTTCCCCCCAATAACACCGGGTACAAAATATGTTTCTTTAGGAGGAATGATTGCAAATAATGTTCATGGAAAAAATACTTATAAAAATCAAATAAAATATTATGTCAAAGAAATAAAATTATTAGGTTTAAATAAAAAAATAATAAAATGCTCTAATAAAAGAAATAAAAAAATATTTTATTTAACTATCGGAGGATTCGGATTAACCGGAATAATTTTGACAGTAACTTTAAAGTTAAAAAAAATTTATTCACCTTATTTAAATCAGAAAGTAATTGAGTTTAATAATTATAAGCAATTTTATTCTATTTCAAATAATAAAGGTAATCATGAATATAGCGTTTCATGGATAAGTAATTTTACAAAAGAAAAAATTCAAGGTTTAAATTATTCATCAAAACATTCTAAAATAAAAAATAACAATTTAGTATTTTTTAGAAATAAAAAAATTGGATTAATAAATTTATTTATATCAAAATTAATTGTTAAAAATCATTATTTTTCAAGAATTATTCACTTTATTTATAGAAATTACAAAAAATATTTTTACAATAAATTATGCAATATTGATGAAATTTTTTATCCCCAAGATTACTTTATCGATTGGAATAAGCTTTATGAAAGGAAGGGTTTTTTTCAAATACAATTTATAATTCCAAAAAATAAATTTAGAAAAATATTAGTTGAAATATCAACTTTTTTTGAAAAAGAAAAAATATTCTCTCCTTTCGTTGTTGTTAAAAGATATGATGAAAAAGGAAAATATTTAAACTTTTGTGGCTCTGGTTATTCGATTTCATTTGATTTTGAAATAAATAAAAATTTTAAAATCTTGAAATTGTTTTTTAATTCATTAATTAAAAATTATAAATTGAGAGTTAATTTTTCCAAAGATTTAGTGGTAAATAAAACTAATGCATCCAATTATTCTGAATTTAAAATATTCAAGAAAGAAATATTATTGCTTAATCCTCAAAAAAAAATAAACTCTTTTTTTTCAAAAAGATTGGAAATTTAGAATGGAAAATAACTATATAATTATTTATGGTGGATCTTCACTTATTTCAAAAAAATTACTAGAAATCTTGTCTAAAGATTTTAATCAATTTATTATTTTTTGTAGAAAAAAGAACATCGTTCAACAATATATTTCTGAAAAGAAGTTAGGCAATTTAGAAATAAAAATTTTCGAAGTTGATTTACTTGATTTGGAAACAAATCTTTCAATTATTGAAAAATTAGAAAATAATATATGTGGATTAATTTGGATTTCTGGAATTACAGGCAATCCGGATGAAGAATATTTAGATTCAACGAAATGTGAGGCTAATTTGAGAGTTAATTTTTTAAACCCGGTTTTGCTTATAAATAAGATAGTCCCCAAAATGAAAACTGGAAAAAAATCATTTATTGCGGTGTTTACATCGGTAGCTGGTTTAAGAGGAAGATCTAAAAGACTATTTTATTCCAGTGCAAAATCGGCATTAATTACCTATCTATCCGGATTGAGGCAAAAACTTAATAGAGAACAAATTCATATACTAACGGTTATACCTGGATATATGGGAACAAAACCATTTAATATTAAAGCTCCATCTTTTTTAATTACTAGTCCTGAAAAATCTGCTCAGATTGTTTACAATGCCATCAAAAAAGAAAAGGAAATTGTTTATATAAATTTTTTTTGGAGAATAATAATGTTCTGTATTAATCTGTTACCTGAAAAGATTTATAAAAAATTAATATTTTAAAGATTGGAAAATTTATAATAAATAATGATAGCTGGAGCTAATAATCGAAAAGCTTTCTACAGCGAATTTAAATAACCAACCATCCGAAACCAGAGGTGGAATAAATGAAAATACCTAGAAGAAATTTCTTAAAAATTTTTTTTACATCCTTTTCAATAATTTCTTTGATGAAATTTACTACTTTTTTTTTATCTCCAGAAAGGATGAAAATAAGAAAAAATAAAAATTT
>CAJVZX010000078.1 GCA_913020625.1 uncultured Pelagibacterales bacterium | reverse complement strand
GAAAAGTTAGCTAGGAAAAAACACGGATCAAACGACTATAAAAGCAATATTGCCGAATGGTAGTATTATAAAATATTAAAAAATTGGGGCGCTGATTTTTGTCAGCGCCCTTTTTTTATGGTAGGTTTAAAAAATTATTATGTCTGATGAAAATCAAAAAAAACCTGAAATACCACATCGAATGAGTCGAGTTGCTTGGCCAAAGGCAAAATATGGCTTAATATTAGCTTTCACATTAATTTTTATTGTATTGTTTATTCTTTATAAAGATGTTTTATTTGGCCTAATTTAATTATGGCTAAAGATCTATCAAAAATAGCTAAAGAAAAAAAAATTAAATATTTTTTAATCAGTTTCGTAGATTTATTTGGTATACTTAGATCTAAATTGGTTCCCACACAAGCAATTAGAGAAATGCAGAAAAATGGTGCGGGTTTTGCTGGCTTTGCAACATGGTTAGATATGACTCCTGCAGATGCTGATATGTTTGCCAAACCTGATCCAAACAGTTTAATTCAAATACCTTGGAATAAAGATGTCGCATGGCTTGCTTCAGATCTTTGGATGAATGGCAAGCCAGTAAATGCTTCACCAAGAATAATGTTAAAAAAGCAGATTGAGAGATTAAGTAAAAAAAATTTAAATATGAAGTCAGGTGTGGAATGTGAATATTTTGTAGTAAGTAATGATGGATCAAAAATTGCTGATGATAAAGATATTCAATCTAAACCTTGTTATGATCAATCAGCTCTAATGAGAAGGTACGAATTAATTAAAGAAATTTGTGATTCAATGATTCAAATGGGATGGAACCCTTATCAAAACGATCATGAAGATGCGAATGGACAGTTTGAAATGAACTGGGACTATACTGATTGCCTTAAAACTGCAGATAGACATGTTTTCTTTAAATATATGGTTAAAACATTAACTGAAAAACATGGGCTAAGAGCAACTTTTATGCCAAAACCATTTGAAAAATTAACTGGAAACGGCTGTCATGCTCATATTTCATTATGGCAAGGCAACCAAAATGTTTTTTTAGATAATGGAAATAAACTGGGTCTAACAAAACTTGCCTATAACTTTCTAGGAGGAATAATAAATTTTGCAGAACCTTTAAGTGCTTTTTTTAACCCTACAATAAATAGTTATAGAAGAATAAATGCTCCAGCAACAACCTCTGGCGCTACTTGGTCGCCAAGTAGTATTTCTTATTCAGGAAATAATCGAACTCATATGATAAGAATTCCAGACCCTGGTAGATTTGAATTAAGATTAATGGATGGATCTGTAAATCCTTATCTTTTACAAGCTGGAATTATAGCTGCAGGGTTAGAAGGGATAAATAAAAGAATGGATCCTGGTGAGCCATTGATGGTAAATATGTATGAGAAAGCCAAAGACTATCCACATTTAAAAAAATTGCCTAATGAATTAGAAAGTGCCATATCAGAACTTGAAAATTCCAAAGAACTGAAAGAAGCTTTTGGAGAAAGCACAATAAACAGTTACATAAAACTTAAAAGTCAGGAAATAAGAGAATTTTCGAAGCATGACGTTTTTGATAAAAAAAGTTCTATTACAGATTGGGAAAAAATCAATACTTTAGATTGTTAAAGCATGTCCGTTAAGTCTGAAGTGTCAAATTGGAAATATTCAACTTTTTTAGAAAATAAAAACTATAAATTTAGTAGGAATGATATTTTAAATATTCTGACTGAAGAAGATATTGATGAAGCTTATAAGATAATATCAGATTGGGAAAATTATGCTCCGACTCCATTATTATTGTTAGACAAACTTTCTACAGAATTAAAACTAAAAAGAATTTTTTATAAAGATGAGTCAAAAAGATTTCATCTTAAATCATTCAAAGCTCTTGGTGGTTCATATGCTGTGGAAAAAATTACCAAGGGAAATAAAGAAATTGTGATTTCAACTGCTACCGCTGGAAATCATGGAAGATCTGTTGCGTGGGGTTCAAAAAAATTAGGACTTAAATGTAAAATTTTTATTAGTGAATATGTAAGCGAGGCTAGAGCTGAAGCAATGAGAGGTTTTGGAGCAGATGTTATTAGAGTAAAAGGAAATTATGAAGATTCCTTAAACGAATGTATTAAACAATCAAATCAAAATAATTGGCAAATAGTTCAGGATGTTGCTTGGAAAAATTACATGTTAGTTCCTAAGCTAACAATGGCAGGATACTCAGTAATGATGAAAGAAATTTCAGAACAAATAAATAATCAAAAAGTTTCTCATATAATATTACAAGCCGGTGTTGGAGGGATGGCTGCTGCAATGGTAGCTGGTTTAGCTAGGTATTTAAATCACATACCTCAAATAATTATAGTGGAACCTGACAGTGCAGCATGTGTCTTAGCGAGTATAAACACCGGGAAAGTAGAAAAAATTTCTATAGAAAAAGAAAGTATAATGGGTGGCATGTCTTGTGGGGAAGTATCTTTGGTCCCTTGGCAAATTTTAAAAAAATCTGTAAATTATTGTGTAACAGTTTCAGATGATTATATTTCAAAAACCATTAAGTATCTCGCAAACTGCGAATTAAGTTATGAAAAAATTATTGGAGGAGAATGCTCAACACCGGGAATTATAAGTTTAATTGGTTTATGTAATGATGCTAAAATTAGGAAAAAAATTAATTTAAATGAAGACTCAAATGTTCTTCTATTTGGTTGTGAAGGTGACGCAGATGAAGAATTGTATCAAAAATTGTTAAATTCATAATAAA
>CAJVZX010000077.1 GCA_913020625.1 uncultured Pelagibacterales bacterium | reverse complement strand
GCTGCTGCAATTCCTGCAACGGTTACTAATACAGCATCTATTAAAATTTTTCTATTTTTTCCTTTTATTTTTCCTTGGTTAAGTTTTCTCATTATATCAGCCTGAAGTAAATTTAATACTTCAGCATAAGTATTTCTTATTCTTATTGATTCTCTATATTCTTTTCGCTGTTCTAATATATAACTTGGTATAATTTTTTTGTTTAAGTAAATAAGAGAAGATAATTGTTTCCTAAGTTTTTCTCCAATTTTTTTCAAGCTCTTATCAGCAAGACACTCTTCATAAAATTTAATTACTCTCTGATCAGTTTTTGTTAGTACCATGTCTAACATATCCATCATTGCGTAAAAAAAAGGCCAATGTTTTAACATGTCCTTCAATATAATTTTGTTTTTACCTTTTTTAGCAATATTTAATGCTTCTAACGTGCCGAGCCACGCTGGTAAAATAAAACGAATTTGTGTCCAGGCAAATACCCACGGTATAGCACGTAAATTTTTTATACCTTGGGATTTTTTGCGTTTAGTGGGTCTTGAGCCAATAAAAAGATGCTCCAATATTTTTTGGGGTGTTACATGATAATAATATTCTAAAAAGTTTTTATCTTTTTTTAAATTGCTACGATATGCGTAGCTAGCAATAACACTCATATCATTCATTAACTTGCGCCAATTTTCTTTTGGTTTTATCGGTGGTGACAAAGTAGCTTCCAAAACCGAACCAATATAAGTTCCGAGACTATACTCAGCTAAAGATTCAGTACCAAACTTTTGTTGAATAATTTCCCCTTGCTCCGTTACCCGAGTTCTACAATTAACCGTTCCAGGAGGTTGAGATAACAATGCTTCATAAATTGGTCCTCCTCCTCGACCCACTGAACCACCGCGTCCATGAAATAAAGTTAATTTTACTTTATGCTTGTTTGATATTTTTTGTAATCTTTCTTGTGTACAATATTGAGCCCAACTTGCCGCAAGCTTTCCAGCATCTTTACTTGAATCAGAATAGCCAATCATTATTTCCTGCTTGTATTTAAAATGTTTTAAATACCATGATAAATTATATAATTTTTCAATTACTTGATGAGCATTCTCTAAATCAAATAAAGTTTCAAATAAAGGAACTGTGCGTAAACAATTTTTCATACCAGCTTTTTTTTGGAGAACCATTACTGTCAATATGTCAGAAACATTGGATGCCATAGAGATAACATATGCACCTAAACATTCCCTCGGTAATTTAGAAAGCATTTTAAATGTTAGCCAAGTTTCTTTGTCTTCTTTATCGAATTTCATATTTTTTGAAACTAAAGGACGTTTTGAGTTAAATTCTTTTGACAAAAAAGAAATTTTTTCTTCTTCCGTCCATTTATTGAAGTCACCGAGGCGTAAATGCATACAAACACTTCTCATAAGTTTTTGATGACGTGTGGATTCTTGGCGAATATCAACCTTTACAAGATTTATTCCAAAAGCATGAGCTCTTCTTAGTAAATCTAATATTGATCCATCAGCTATGGTATTACATTTAACTGCACATAATGAATTATAAACATTTGTTAATGGGTCTATTATTTCATTAATTGATCGGACAACTTTAGACTCATCTATAGGTTTTTTTTCATTTAAAAATAGTTCGATTTCCTTTTGAGTATTTATCAATTTATTTCTTATTGGTCTTAAATAAACCCTGTAAGGTTCTTGACTGTTTCCAACTTTTCTTCTTAAATTTTTGGAACATTCATGCATAGATAATTTCTGAATTATTTTAGTAAATTCTTTTTCATAGAGAGTAGCTGCCTCCCATCTTGTAAGTAAAATAATTCTATTAGTAATATTTGATGTGACATTTGGGTTACCATCTCTGTCTCCTCCCATCCAGGATCCGAATACGATTGGAGAAAAATTAATTGGTAATCTTTTCCCACTATAATTTTGAACAGCTTTATCAAAACGAGAACATATTTTAGGTACAGCATTCCATAAACTGTCCTCAATAACAGCTAGGCCCCATCTAGCTTCTTCATCAGGGGTTGGTCTGCTTCTTTTGATTTCATCTGTCTTCCATATAGATGTAATTTCTTCATGAAGATTTTGTTCTAAAGCTAATGTTTCTTTTTCAATATTTTTTAGTTTAAATATTCTTGATTTATTAAATTTTTCCAAAATATTATTTACCTGTGTATATTTTTGTATAAGCGTTCGTCTTTTCACTTCTGTTGGATGAGCTGTTAGCACTAAATCAATTTTTATTTTTTTTGCGCTTTCATAAAATTTTTTTTTAGAAATAGATTTATTGTTTAATAGTCTTAATATGGCATCTTCCAAAATAGTAAATTCATTTGTGCCTTGGGCTTTACTAACTTTCCCACTATCTATCTTGTGAACGCTATCAAGAGATTCCGCTAAATTTGAAAAATTTAAAAATTTGTTGAATGATCTGGCTACAACTAGAGACTCTTGAGATTTTAATTTTTTAATATTTGATATTAGTTGTCGAAACTTTTTTGTCTCGTTTAGCTTTATTTTTTTTTTAGTTTTCTTTCCTCTGCTTGCTTTGGATAATGATCTTATTTCTTCTATTTTATTATATAATGCAATTCCTTCTTGTTCTTTGATTACAGAACCTAATATTTTTCCCAGTAAACTGACAATTTTTGAAAGTTCTATATTCGCATTTCTTTTATGATTGTATTTTTTTGCCATTTAAAACTAATTTTACAGTCTCGCCCATTACAGAAGGGTTTTTGGATATTGTAACACCGCACTCCTTTAAAAGTTCAACTTTTTCAACAGCGCTTTCTCCATATGCAGAAACAA
>CAJVZX010000076.1 GCA_913020625.1 uncultured Pelagibacterales bacterium | reverse complement strand
GCAAACTATTTTCTTGAAAACATTATCAAGACTTTCAAAGAACCTTACGATGGAAGACTGATGATGCATCTTTTATATAACCCTGTTCAGGACGGTGGACAATGGGATATGTTTGTAAATTTAATTGAAAAATATGGAGTAGTCCCACAAACCGTAATGCCTGAAACTCATCACAGCAGCAAATCTAATTTAATGAACTATTTTTTAACTCATAAACTTAGAGAATTTGCATGGATTTTAAGAAAAATGAGTAAGAGAAAAACCACCATAGCTAAATTAAGAAGAAATAAAGAAAATATGATTTCAACTATCTATTCAATGCTATGCATGTTTCTAGGTAACCCTCCTGAAAACTTTAATTGGGAAGTAAGAAATAAAAAAAATAAATTTTTTCGATTCAATAATCTTACGCCTAAAAAATTTTTTAAAAACCATGTTAAAATCAACCTTAAAGATAAGGTTTGTTTGATTCATGCGCCTATGTCGAATAAAAAAATGAATGAGTTGTATACTATTAATTTTTTAGGAAACGTTGTTGGTGGCAATATAATAAAATATGCAAATGTTAAAATCGATGAACTAAAAAGAGCGACTATTAAATCTATAAAAAATAATGAAGCAGTTTGGTTTGGTTGTGATGTTGGTAAAATGCTTCATAGAGATCTGGGTGTAATGGATATGAATTTATTTGATTATGAAATTTTATTAAATACAAAATTTAATATGAATAAAGGTGTGCGCTTAGAATATGGAGACAGTTTAATGACTCATGCTATGCTTTTCACTGGAGTTGATATTAAAAATGGCAAACCAGTAAAATGGCGTGTTGAAAATAGTTGGGGAAATAAAAGTGGAGATAAGGGTTATTATTTAATGAGTGATTCATGGTTTAATGAATATAACTATGAAGTAGTTATAGATAAAAAATATTTAACACAAAAAATACTAAACTTATTCAATAAAGATCCTGTTAAATTAGATCCATGGGATCCAATGGGAGCACTTGCAATAAAATGATTAATGACTCCAGAAAATAAAAAAAAATTATGGAATGAAATATTAAATGCGGGAGATTATTTAAAAGATAAGCTACCAGACCACCCTAATCATCCAAAAGGCAGGAATTCTTATGCTCACGTATCTTTAGAAATAAAAAATAAATTTAATATGTCTTATAAAGATTTGCCTGATGATCAATATGACAGAGTTTTAGATTTTTTAAATTATTTAAAAAAAAATCCTAATTAGGAAAATTCATTTTTTGATTTTTTACGGGTAAAAACAATACAAAAAAAGTAACAAACATCATTAAAATAAAACTTATATAAAAAAGATTTGTAAATTCTTGTGTTTGTTCATAAATTTTAGAAATTAAAAATACTGCTATGGGTGCGGATCCAAAAGCAACAATAAATTTAAAACCATAAATTAAACCATGATGTCTTTCGGGTGTAAATTTTGCCAATAAAATATTTTCAGTAGGTAAAATACTTGAATTAAACATTGCTGCCATCAAACAAACAAAAATTAGAGGTATGCCAGAAAAATTGGCAATAAAATAAAAACAGGGAACTTGCGCAGCAATACCAATTACATATATTTTTTTTAAAGAAAATTTATCAGCCAAAAATCCACCAACAAGAGTCATTAAACCAGAAATGCCGTAAATAATACCGATGATTGAACCTATGGCAAAAGTTGATAAATTTGCAATTCTTATGTCAAAAACTTTTGGAAGGGAAGTTTGCATTATTTGAAATGTTAGACCCAGTCCAAACATTGAAAATAACATAATACATGCGATTATTATCAAGTTATGAGATGAATTATTTTCTTCCAAATCTTTTGTTTTAGAATTCTGAAAAGAAATAAGATTATTAGAAATAAAAAAAAAGAGAATGATTCCTATTATTAATGAAATAATGCCAGGAATAATAAAAGCAAATTTCCAATCAAAGTACTTTATTAATAACCCAGCTATAAAAGCCCCTGAACCAATACCTACTCCTCCAAAGATTCCATTAATACCGAGTGCTCTTCCTTTTTTTTCTGATGAATTAACAACCCAAGCTATTCCCACAGGATGATAAATAGAACAAGATAAACCAAGAAGTGAAAGTCCTATAAACAATGAAAATTGTTCATTGCTTAAACCGCATAAAATTGAAGATAGTCCCATTCCAATAAACATAATGACCATCATGGAAGAGCGGCTCCATCTATCACTTAACCATCCTGCTGGTAATGCTCCTAAACCAATTAAGAGAGCTCCAAGAGTCCAAAGAGAAATTAATTCATCATAGGTAAAATGCCACTCTTGTTCGATTGACAGAACGATTACAAAATAAAAAGCAGCAAACATATGCATAAATGCATGCCCTATTGAAGAAAAAAAAATTGTTAGATTGAAATTATTCAATTTCTTCTAATTTTAAGGATGCAGAATTTATACAATATCTTAATCCTGTAGATTGAGGTCCATCATTAAAAACATGGCCTAAATGTGAGTCACAGGAAGCGCATATGACTTCAGTCCTGGTCATACCATGTGAACTGTCATCAACTTCTTTTACATTACTGTTGTTTATAGTTTCAAAAAAACTTGGCCAACCTGAACCTGAGTCAAATTTTGCATCACTAGAAAATAAATGATTCCCACAACAGATACAGCTATAAATAGCATTTGATTTTTCATGAAGATATTTGCCAGTAAAAGCCTGTTCTGTTCCTGATTTTCTTGTAATATTATATGTTTTCTCATCAAGCAATTTCTTCCATTCAGTTTCAGATTTTTTAATTTTATCCATTGTTAGCACTCTTTCTAATAACTAAATAAATGCCTGTAAATATTAATAAAGCTCCAACAATATGAAATAATTCCAATTTTTCTTTAAGAAAAATTATTGAAAT
>CAJVZX010000075.1 GCA_913020625.1 uncultured Pelagibacterales bacterium | reverse complement strand
TATTGTTATCTCTTTTACTGGACCAATCTAGAAATATATTAAAAAATATTCTTATCGGTTTCATTTTGGGAATATTATTTACGATAAGCCAAGAGATATTTTTATACATTTTTCCACTATTATTTTATTATTTTATTGTTTTTAAAAAAAAATCAATCAAACCTATTTTGAGCTTAGTGATAGGATATCTGATAATTTTTATTATTATTGGTTTTCATAATTATAAAAGAATTGGAAAGGCCTATTTTATGCCGAATGGTTCTAAAACAGCATTATACATATATTTAGCTCCACAAGTTTTAGCAAAAAAAAATAATTCGTCTGTTGAACAAGCAAGAAAAAAAATGAAAGAACAAACTAAAATGTGGATAGAAAAAAATAATATTGATGTGATTCAAACTACTGCAGATTTTTGGACAGTTTTTAGCGAATCAACAGAAAATAAAAAGAAGTACTATGACTATCTGCAAAAAAAAGCTTTAAAAATAATAATTACAAATCCATTTATAAGTATTCAATATGTTTTTAAACAAAGTTTACATACATTGGTTTTAAATCCTGTTTACATAAAATATTTATATCAATTTGAGGGGAGAGGTGGTAAATATCTCAAAAGCGAAACTCATAAAAAGTGGATACCTGTTAGAATAATCTATTCTGTAATAATTTATTTTGTAGTATTTTGGGGGATAATTTATTCATTAAAGCACACGAAAAAAGAAATTGTTTTTTTGTTAATGATATCTGTTGCTTATATAATTGTATCACTTGGCTGGATGGGAATACCTAGATATTTTGTGCCTGCATTAATTTTTTTATCTATATTTTTTGGCAACGGCATGGCTGCCATTTTAAATTCTAACAAATTGAATATATCAAAATAAAAATGAGTTGGCCAATTTACTGGAATAAAAAAAATATTTGGACAAATTCTGATATTTGGAAAAAAAATAATGAAATTTTTTTTAATAAAACATCTAATATTTTTAATTACAACAAAAAACATACGGTTTTGGATATTGGTTGTGGCAATGGAGATTTTGCAAAAAAAATATCTGATAAAGTTGGTCTAATTTATTGTTTAGATACATCCCAGGAATTTATTAATCTTTGCAAAATTAATGTTTCAAATAAAAATAATATTAAAATATTAAAACTTGGTGACGATTATACAAATTTATCTTTTTTAAAAAACATTAATTTTTCGATTATTATTGCCAATTCTGTTGTTCAATATTATAAGTCACAGGAAGAAATCATAAAATTAGTAAAATCTGTAAAAAAAATTGCTATAAAGAATGCATACTTTCTTATTGCAGATATGCATGTTGTTACTGACAAAAAAAAATCTTACTTCAAATTAATTTACAATAGCATGATCAATGGATATTTCATTTCATTAGTGATAATGGGACTTAAAATATTTATGAATAAAGAATTTAGAGATATGATTAAATACCAGCCCCTTTTGATTGTAAATCTTGATAAATTTATTAAAGATCTTTCTATTTTAGTAAATAAAGTTACTGTTATAAATGAAAATTTAACCATCAATCCTGATCGTAAGCATTTATTAATACAATTTTAATAAATTATTGCTTAATAATTTTGTCAGCAGTATCAAATCCAATTCTGATCATTTGATCAATGTCTCCATAATGAAATTGACCCTGTCTACCAATAGAGAAAAAATTTTTAATTTTTGCAAAGTACTCTTCAGTTTTTTTTAGGTGAATTTCGTAATCTTTTTTGTAAATTGGATAGACGTTTGGAATTTTAATTACTTTGTAATTTGTAATATCTTCTTTCTTTAAAAAATTGTCTTTTTCAATTCCCTGCATGCACAACGAAAAGATATCTTTATCAGAAGATTTCCATATTTCAGATTCGTTGTGACAAGAAATTTCTACTGCTAATATATTTTCATCTTGTGGGCTCAAATAGTTGCTAAAATTGTTCATCTCTGAAATTCTGTTGTATGGTCTGTCGAGAAAATAACAATATTGACAACCAAGAACATTTTTTTTTTTTATTATTAAATAAAGCAAAACCAAAGATAAATATTCCAATTTTTTTGCAGATTTTATGATTTCTTGTTCATGCAAAGGCTTAATTATTGTTATAACTTTATTTAGCGGTACAGTAGATATAGCAAAATTTCCTAAAAAATTTTTATCCTTAGCTTTTATAACAAAGGTATTATTTGAATTTAAAGTTATTTCATCAACCTCCAGAGAGGTATAGATTTTTCCTCCATTATTTTCAATTTGTCTACTTATTCTATTTGCAATTTCTCCAAAACCTTTTTTTGGATAATAGCTAGGTAAACTTTCTCTTTCTACAAGTGAAAGTTTTCCAGGCTCTCGTTTTGAAATCATTAAATATTTTTTTATTAAAAGATGTTTTAATGTTCTTGCAAAATCCATCTTTTTATTTGAAGGAATTACTCTATGAGACAGTTCAGATGTTTTAATTTTCCAAAATTGTTCTGTATAGGGTTTAAAAAAATTTAAATAAAGATATTTTCCAAAATTTTCTATTGCCCATTGTTTTACTGTTAAATTTTGATTTTCTTTTTTTTTGATAAATAGAGAAGATGCATATGTACCAATGTAAGATTTTGCAAAACTTAAGGAACATAAAATTGGTGACAAAAATCCCATTTGCAATATACTTTTTGCTGACAAAGGGTAGTCCACATATTTGCCTTTGAACAACATTTTAACTCTTCTTTTTGCATATGGTATTTCATTTGGTTCACTTTCAAATAAATTCATTACTCTTTTGAAAACCTCTTCATCTTCACTGAAGAAAGAATGTGGCCCAATATCAAAAAAATATTTTTCAATTTCTATTGTTTTTGCAAGTCCACCTATTGATTTATCGGATTCTATAACAGTTACGTCGTAACCATTCTCAGAAAGCTTCCAGGCAACACTTAATCCGGTAATCCCGCCTCCTATGATAACAATTTTTTTCATAATTTGCTTATTTATATAGATATATTTATATATTGTAAGTC
>CAJVZX010000074.1 GCA_913020625.1 uncultured Pelagibacterales bacterium | reverse complement strand
TTTTAAACCATTTTTTTTAATTTTAAGATATTCACAACCCATAGCAATAGCTCCTGAAGAAACAATCACAATTTGTTTTTTTTTTGCTATGAGGCTCTTAATATCATTAGCAAACTCTTGAAGCCATATTTTTTTAGGATTTCCTCTTTCATCTACTAAGATTGATGAGCCAATTTTTATAACAATTTTTTTAAATTTATTTATATACATTTGAAATCAAAATTTTTTTTAAATCTAATAAACCTTCTTTTTTAACTGTTGAAATTATAAAAATTTTAGTTTTTATTTTTTTTTTCAGTTCATTAGTTATTTTTAATATTTCCTCCTTATCAATCAAGTCAGTTTTATTTAATACTACTATTTCTTTTTTATTTATTAGTTTATCACTATATTTTTTAAGTTCTTTTCTTACTTGAAAATAACATTTTAATAAGTTTGTTTCGGTTATATCGATTAAATGTAAAAGATTTTTACATCTTTCGATATGTTTTAAAAATTTATAACCCAAACCAACACCTTCGTTGGCACCTTCAATTAATCCTGGAATGTCTGCTAAAGTAAGTTCTTTATTATCATAACTTGTGACACCAAGGTTTGGGTTAAGTGTTGTAAATTGATAGTTTGCAATTTTGGGTTTTGCTTTTGTTAAAGCTGCCAACAAACTTGATTTTCCAGCATTTGGTAAACCAATGATTCCAATATCAGCTATTGTTTTTAATTGTAGCCATATCCAAAAGTCCTCACCCAAAGCACCTTTTGTTATTTTTCTTGGTGCTCTATTTGTAGAACTTTTAAATCTTGTATTTCCTAAACCACCTTTTCCACCATTGGCGACTACAAAAGATTGATCTTCCTTGGTACAGTCAAAAATTAAAGTTTTATTATCTTCTTCTAATACCTGTGTTCCTATTGGAATTTTTAAAATTAAATCAGATCCACTTTTTCCAGTTTTATTTTGTCCTTTTCCATCCTCACCTCTTTCAGCATTAAAATGTTGTTGATATCTAAAATCAATTAAAGTGTTTAAATTTTTTTCACAAACTAATTTTATAGATCCTCCTTTCCCTCCATCACCTCCATTAGGACCACCAAACTCAATAAATTTTTCTCTCCTGAAGCTAGCAGATCCTTTTCCACCATCTCCTGCTTTAACATATATTTTAACTTGATCTAAAAATTTCATGAAACAACTCCTTGTAAGTTATTATTGAAGTTGTATTAATTGGGTTTTACCGAAACAAAAGTTCTATCAGATTTTCCTTTTTTAAAAACAACAGTGCCTTTTATTTTTGAAAAAATTGAATGGTCTTTACCCATTCCAACAGAATCACCAGGGTGAATTTTTGTGCCTCGTTGTCTAACAATAATATTACCTGGGAGTACTAGCTCACCTCCGTATTTCTTTACACCCAGTCTTCGACCAGCACTATCTCGTCCGTTTCTTGATGATCCGCCTGCTTTTTTTGTTGCCATTTTATTTCCTAATAAATCAAATTATCACTTTTTTTTTTTAATAATAGTCTTCTTTTTTTCACCTTCTTTGATAACTTTGAGTGTTTTTTCTGTTTTTTTTTCAGCAGAAGCTAAAATCTTTCCATCTTTTGAAAAAATTTTATTAATTCTGATTAATGTAAAAGGTTGTCTATGACCATATTTTTTTCTTGAATTCTTTCTTCTTCTTTTTTTAAAAACTAACACAGTTCTTTCTTTGCTATTTTTTATTAATTCAGCCTCAATTTTTGCACCTTTTATTAATGGAAAGCCAAGTTCTACATTTTTTTTATCTCCATAAGCCAAAATTTCATTAAACTCAATTTTGTTGTCTTTAGATAACTCAAGTTTTTCTATTTTTAAAATTTCACTAGCTTGAACTTTGTATTGTTTTCCACCGGTTTTAAATATTGCAAATGACATTGATAAATTTTTTTAAAGTTAGGGCAATATAAACACACACTATTTTTAGTCAAGAATTAAAAACTAGAAATTATCCTTTAAATCTCTTAATTTCATGAAAACTTCAATAGGTGTATTATTTTTCATCTTTAACGAACTTTTAACCTGTTCATCTTCACATCTAAAAAAAATATTACACTCAATTTCATCCTTTAGGCTAGATGGGACAGTTGGTAAATTATTTGATCTTTTTAATTTTATATCATTAATTTTAGAAATTAGTTTTTTATTTCTTGAGTCTAAACTAATACAAAATTCAGAATTTTTTTCAGTATATTCATGACCACAATAAATTTTAGTATCCTTTGGTAAGTTTTTTATTTTATTTAAAGATGAAAACATTTGTTCATAAGTTCCCTCAAATATACGGCCACAACCCAATGAAAAAAGTGTATCTCCAGTAAAAGCCACTTTTTCATTTTCAAAATAAAAACATATATGTCCAAGAGTATGTCCGGGAATATAAATTATTTTTAATTCGAAGGAACCAAATTTCCAACATTCATTGTCTGTTAAAGCAATATCTATACCAGGTATTCTTTTCTTATCCTTTTCGAAACCAACAATTTTAGCATTATACATTTTTTTTAGTTCAAGATTTCCTCCTATATGATCAAAGTGATGATGGGTATTTAATATGTAATTTAATTGTAAATTTTTTTTTTTAAGAAAAGCAATTACTGGCGTTGCTTCAGAAGGATCAACTACACCTACAATTTTAGAAATATTGTCATTAATAATATATGCATAATTATCTGTTAAACATGGAATTGGTATTATCTGCATAAGAAACTATTCTATAACAAATATTCCTAGCTGAGAAAAAATATTTTTGTAAAACATGTTATTATTTGTGATTTCAGAAATTTTCTCATTTGTTAAACATAAAGATCTATCAATTGTTATATTTTTTTCTTTACAAAAATTTACGAAATCTTTGATGGTACACATATGTAAATTTGGCGTGCTATACCATTCATGAGGTAAATTTTTTGTTACTGGCATTGTTCCTTTAAATAATAAATGAAGACGAACTTTCCAATATCCAAAATTAGGAATTGAAACAATTGTTTGTTTTCCAATTCTAAGTAATTGTTTTAAAACTTCTTCAGGATAAAGGAAGGCTTGAAGTGTTTG
>CAJVZX010000073.1 GCA_913020625.1 uncultured Pelagibacterales bacterium | reverse complement strand
ATAGGCTGGGTGATTTTTATCAAACAATTCCTTATATAAATTGTTTAACAAGAATATATGGAAGAACAAACGTCGATATTGTAGTAAAAAAACATATTTATTCCCATATTAAAAAAAAGAAATATTTATATAATAATCTTTATTCTTTTGAAAGAAATGGAATATTTAACAAAATTTTCTTAATTCTAAAATTAAGAAAACAAAAGTACAAGCACATAATAATATTTGACGGTAAAGACAGGTCAATAATATTGTCAAAGTTTTTAAATGTAGATAAGATTTATCATACTTATTCACAAAACAAAAAAAACTTTTTAACAAAAATATTATTTTCAAAAAAATATAAGACTTTTTTCGATAATCAAACTATACCTATTAAATATTTGTATAAGAATATTTTGAATGATGTTGGTGCAAAAATTATTAAAAAAGACTATAAAATTTTATTACATAAAAATGTAAATAAAATTAATATTTTTAAAAATGAAAATATTACAAACAAAAAATATATTCTTATACATATTGATGAAAAATGGTTTTCAAATTTTTATATAAAGAAATTTACTGATATCTCACCGGATAAAAATGATTTTTTTTTATTTATAAAAAAAATTATAAAGAAACGAAAAACAAATTTGATTATCACAACTGGTACAGTAGAATTACCTTTTATTACAGAAATAACTAATAAGTATTTCAATATTAACAAAAAAGGGTATTATTATTTTAGATTTGGAAAATATAAAATAATTTTGCTAAAAAAAATTTCCATTGATAATTTAGAAATCATTACTATGAATGCGAATAATGTAATTACATGTCATGGCCCATTATCGTTGCTTTCCGGAAGTTTCAATATAAATTTGATTGATATAATAGATAAAGCGCAAAATAAATGGTATTTCCGACATACTTCTCACATAAAGAAATACAACAAATTGTACAGAGAGAAATTTGATAAATTAGCTAAAAAAATTATATTAAAGGTAAAATAGTGGCATATTGTGTATATTTATTAATTAGCAGGTGTAAAAATAGATTATTCTCGTACGTTGGATATACAAAAAATTTAAAGAATCGTTTAAATCTTCACAATATTTCACGAGGTGCAAAATATACAAGAGGCAAAAAGTGGATTATTTTTCATAAAGAAATTTATGATACCAAATCAAAAGCAATGACTAGGGAATATGAATTAAAAAAAGATAGAAAGTTTAGAAACTTTTTGAGAGAAAAATTTAAAAAATTAAGCAAAAATAACATGTATTATAAAAATGGACTCCAATGAAAATTTCTATTCTATTACCATATAAAGAAAATTTTTCACCAGAATATGCTGGAGCCGTATCCCTATTTGTTAAAGATACAACTATTAGAAGCAAATTTAAAAAAGAAATTACTGTATTTGGACATACAGAATATAAAAAAAAATTTTCTATTAATTATATAAACATACCTTTTGGTAAAAAAATACTTCAAAGTGGTAGCAAGAGTTATGTGAATAAATTTATGCAATTAGAAGAAGAAAATCCCTCTGACATTATTGAAATTCATAATAGACCCAATTATTTAGAATATTTTTATCATCCATTAAAGGCAAAAATAGTACTATATTTTCATAATGATCCTTTGACAATGATTGGTTCAAAATCTAAAAACCAAAGAATCTATTTATTTAACAAATCATATAAGATAATTTTTAATAGCGAATGGTCAAAAAAACGTTTTTTAAATGGTTTAGATAAAGTATTTTATAAATCAGAAAAGTTGATAGTAATCTACCAGTCTACGAATAAAGTAAAAGTAAATTTAAACAAAAAAAAAAATTGGATTATCTTTGTTGGTAAGTTAAACCGTGCCAAAGGTTACGATTTATTTGGACGAGCAGTAATAAAAATATTAAATAAGTTTCCAAGCTGGAAGGCTATTGCTATAGGTGATGAACCAAGAGAAAAATTGTTTTTTTCACATAAAAATTTAAAAAAATTAGGTTTTCTTAAACATGAAAAAGTTTTAGATATTTTTACGAAAACAAGTATAGCCGTAGCATGTTCAAGATGGAATGAACCGCTAGGTAGAACTGGCTTGGAAGCATCAAGTAGAGGATGCGCTGTAATTATTAGCAATAGGGGAGGGCTACCGGAAACCATCACAAATGGAATAATAATTAAACGTTTAAATGAATTAAATGTTTATAATTCAATTAAAAAATTGATCGAAAATCAAAAATATAGAAAAATCCTTCAAAAATTATCAATAAAAAATTTTATGCATACCCATGAAAATATAGTAGATAAAATTGATTTATATAGAGATGTTGCAACCGATTCAAATTTACCCAAAATTAATTATTACAAAAAGAAAGAAAAACTAAAAATTTTACATGTAACAAATTTTAATGAGAGACATGATGGTAGGCTTTTTTTTAATACTGGCAGAAGAATAAATAATGGATTTATAAGATTAAATCACAGTGTATTAGAATTTAGTGATAGAGATATTATAAGTTACTATAGAAGAATAAATGATCCTTCTGGAGCCAATAGACTTAACGAAAAATTATTCAACACTGTATATAACTATGTTCCTGATATAATTGTATTGGGACATGCTGATTTAATTAAAACAGAAACAATTCACAAAATTAAAACAAATTTTCCTAATATAAAAATATGTCAATGGTTCTTGGATAGAATGGATGGACCTTGGCAAATTAACAAAAGACGATTTTTAGACAAGATAGATTATACCGACTGTAACTTTTGCACAACATCTCCCGACGTATTAGATTTACCAAAAAATAAAAAAATAAAATATATACCAAATCCAGTGGATGAATCGTTTGAAAGGCTAAACGTTTTTTCAAATAATTATTTAATTAATGACGTTTTTTTTGCATTAAGTCATGGTGTCCATAGAGGTGTGCTCAAAAAAGGTAAATTTGACGGTAGAGAAAGCTTCATAAATAAACTTATAGAAATTACTCCAAATGTGAAATTTGACCTATATGGAATTAACAACATCCAACCTATTTGGGCAGATTCATTTTATAAAGTTATAGAAAAATCAAAAATGGGATTAAATTTAAGTCA
>CAJVZX010000072.1 GCA_913020625.1 uncultured Pelagibacterales bacterium | reverse complement strand
TACAGGCAGAGGATCAAATGTAAGTACACCAAATCTGACTTTATGCTTTTTTGAATATTTTTTAGCTAATTTAAAGAGTTTTTGATGGCCTAAATGTAGACCGTCAAAATTTCCAATTAGTAAAATTGATTTTTTATGAATTTTAGACAAATTAAAATTTTTATATATTTTTAACACCGGTTACCATTCAAGTTGATTTTGATAATAATTTATATTTAAATTGAATTTTTTTAAAGTTTCTTCTAATTTTAAATTATTGTTTGATGCAAATAAATTTTTATGAATACCATTTAATATAAATAAACAATGATAATTCATCATGTTTGCTCCTTTAATATCTGTATTTAAATTATCCCCAATTGCCAAAACTTTTTCTTTTCCCTTTACACAATTATTGTAAATTTCAGGATATGGTTTTCCAAAATAAATTACCTCACCTCCTAAATTTTCAAATATTTTGGCTACTGATCCTGCACAATATTCCTCTTTGTTTCCTCTATAAACAATTAGGTCGGGATTAGTGCAAATTAATTTTTTATTTATATAATTTTTCAAAAATGAATTATAATAATCTAAATTATCTTCATGTTCATTAAATAAACCCGTACAAAGTAAATAGTCCGATTCATTAATATTAATTACCTTATTACTTTTAAATTCCATAAATAAATCAAAATCTCTTGGAGGGCCTATGTGAAAAAATTTATTTCCAAATTTTTTTGATTTTAATGATTCTAATGCTGCATCACCCGAAGTATAAATATGCTCAAAATATTCTTCATTCATTTTAAGAGTTTTTAAAAAATTTGCTACACTATCTCTTGGTCTTGGTGCGTTGGAAACAAGAAAAAATTCTTTATTATTAATTTTCAAATTTTTTAAAACTTCCATTGCTGATTGATGTAAATTTATGCCATTGTGTATTACTCCCCAGAGATCAATTATAAAGATGTCATATTTCTCAAAAATTGATTTTAGGCCATTGTTCAAAAGTTTATATTTCATGATTTATTGCTGGTTTATTAGCGAAAAGTATAGTATTTACTCATTTTTTTAAAGTTTAAGTTAATTTAATAAGGTATCTTGAAATAAACACCTCGTATATCTATATCAACTACAGAATTTAATAGGAGATAATAATGAAATTTAGACCTTTACATGACAGAGTACTTATCAAAGTATTAGAAGGCGAAGAAAAAACTGCTGGAGGAATAATAATTCCCGACACGGCAAAAGAAAAACCTCAGGAAGGTGAAATAGTTGCCGTAGGATCTGGGGCTAGAACAGAAGATGGAAAAATTATTCCTATGGATGTTAAAGTAGGAGATAAAGTACTTTTTGGAAAATGGTCAGGGACAGAAGTAAAAATTGATGGCGTTGAATATAGCATAATGAAAGAAGCTGATATTATGGGTATTTCAAAAAGTAAAAAATAATTATTTAGAAAAAAGGAGAAAATAGAAAATGTCTAAAATAATAAAATTTGACTCTGATGCACGATCACAAATGTTGAGAGGCGTTGATATTCTTACAAATACTGTGAAGGTTACATTGGGACCAAAAGGAAGAAATGTCGTAATGGATAAATCTTACGGAGCGCCAAGAATTACAAAAGATGGTGTGACTGTTGCAAAAGAAATTGATCTAGATGATAAATTTGAAAATATGGGCGCGCAAATGATTAAAGAAGTTGCGAGCAAAACAAATGATACTGCTGGAGATGGAACTACTACTGCTACAATACTTGCTCAAGGGATAGTAACAGAAGGCTGCAAGTATGTAACTGCAGGAATGAACCCGATGGATGTTAAAAGAGGAATTGATGCTGCTGTTGCTCATGTTAAAGAAAAATTAATGTCATCAGCTAAAAAAGTTAAAACAAGTGAAGAAATTGCACAAGTTGGAACTATTTCAGCAAATGGTGAAAAAGAAATTGGAGATATGATTTCTAAAGCAATGCAGAAAGTCGGTAATGAAGGTGTTATTACTGTAGAGGAAGCCAAAGGTACAGAAACTGAACTTGATGTAGTTGAAGGAATGCAATTTGATAGAGGATATTTATCACCTTACTTTATTACTAATGCTGACAAAATGACAACTGAATTAGAAAATCCATACATTCTTTTACATGAAAAAAAATTAACTAATCTTCAACCAATGGTTCCTTTACTTGAAGCAGTTGTTCAAGCAGGAAGACCCCTAATGATAATTTCAGAAGATGTTGAAGGAGAAGCATTAGCAACCTTAGTTGTAAACAAATTAAGAGGTGGACTAAAAGTTTGCGCTGTAAAAGCTCCAGGTTTTGGAGATAGAAGAAAATCAATGCTTGAAGATTTAGCTATCCTAACAGGTGGACAAGTAATATCTGAAGATCTGGGTGTTAAACTTGAAAGTGTTAAAATTACTGACTTAGGTTCATCTAAAAAAATTAAAGTAGATAAAGATAACAGCACTGTTGTCGGTGGTTCAGGAAAAAAATCTGATATTGAAGCTAGATGTAATCAAATAAGACAACAAGTTGAAGAAACAACTTCTGATTATGATAAAGAAAAACTTCAAGAAAGATTAGCTAAATTAGCTGGTGGCGTTGCAGTCATAAAAGTTGGTGGTGCAACTGAAGTAGAAGTTAAAGAAAGAAAAGATAGAGTTGAAGATGCATTGAATTCTACTAGAGCAGCTGTAGAAGAAGGAGTTGTAGTTGGTGGCGGTTGTGCATTACTTTATGCTTCACAAGATCTTGATAAAGTTAAAGTAAAAGGAGCTGATCAAAAAGCAGGAGTAGATATTGTTAAAAAAACTCTTCAAGCACCAATTAGACAGATTTGTTCAAATGCCGCAGTTGATGGATCGGTTATAGTTGGAAAACTATTAGAAACTAATAAACCCTCAAGAGGTTATGATGTTCAGGCTGAGGAATACTGTGATATGTTTGAAAAAGGAATTATTGATCCTGCAAAAGTTGTAAAAACTGCCCTACAAGATGCTGCGTCTATAGCTGGCTTACTAGTTATGACAGAAGCTATGGTGGCTGATAAACCTGAAGAAAAAGACAGTACTCCTGCTGGAATGCCTCCTGGTGGAATGGGTGGAATGGGTGGCATGGGTGGCATGGGAATGTAATACACTTCCATTTAGAGAACACTCTATAAACATACACTAAACA
>CAJVZX010000071.1 GCA_913020625.1 uncultured Pelagibacterales bacterium | reverse complement strand
ATACTTGTCTTGCTACCATTGAAGTTGGTCCTTCATTTTGAGCATGTGGATCAAGAGTAAGACTGTCGCCTTTCATTGACCATTTAATAGTGTTTGCCCAAGAAGAAGTTGCAAAAACAACAAATAGTAAAGCTATAATTATTCTATATATATTTTTTATTTTCATTATTTCTCTCCTAAAAAATCAAGTATAGGCTGAATATAATCTCTTTAACAAGCTTTATTTTTTATGTTAATTGGGGAAAAACAAATGAAATTGAATATAAATCAGTTAAATCTTATTATTAGAAAAATATTCCTCAAACACGGCTTAAACAAATTACATGCTAAAATTTGTGCTAATTTAATAATTAAAGCTGAACTTTCAAATGCCCCTTCCCATGGCCTTGCAAGATTAAAAATGTATTGTGAAAGATTAGAAAAAAAACTTATTAACCCTAAACCAAAAATTAAAATTAGAAAAATTTCTCAATCGATTTCTCATGTAGATGCCAATAATAGTATTGGTTTTATTGCTGGAGATATTGGAATTAAAACTGCGATTAAAAGCGCACAAAAAACAGGTTTTGGTTTGGTTGGTATTAAAAACAGTGGCCATTATGGATTATCAAGTTTTTATGCAGAACAAGCCGTTAAAAAAAAATTAATGGTTTGGTGTTTTACAAATGCACCACCAGCAATTGCACCTTATGGATCTAGAAAAGCTCTATTCGGAACCAATCCAATTTGTTTTGGCACTCCAACAGGAAATAAAGTTCCTTTTATTTTAGATATGTCTACCTCTATGATTAATAGAGGAAAAATTAGAAGAGCTGCTAAACTTGGATTAAAAATTCCAAAAGGTGTTGCGTTAGATAAGTTTGGCAGACCTACAACGGATCCTAAAAAAGCTATCGAGGGTGTTCAGTTACCTATTGCAGGATTTAAAGGTTCAGGGCTTGCATGGATGATAGATATTATATCGGGTGTATTAACAGGAGCTAATCATGGAGGAAAAGTAAAAGATCCATTTGATGATTTTAGTGGACCTCAAAACATAGGTCATTTATTTATTGTAATTAAACCAAGTATTTTTATTGGAAATAATTATCTAGATCAAATTAAAAAAAATATAAGAATAATTAAAAAATTACCTAAAATAAAAAAAGGCAATCAAATTCTATATCCAGGTGAAAAAAAATACTTAAATTTTAGTAAGAATTTAAAAAAAAGTATTGTAATACCCAAAAATATATTAGAGGACATGAAGAAATTAAATGCTTAATAAAGAATTAATGGAAAGAATTTTAGAAATCCATTCTTTCTTTTTTTCCTCACTTAAAAAAGAAGATTTAAATGAGTTAACAAGTAGTGTTTTTACTTCATCTTTTGAAAGATTTAATGCTGCTTGAACTTCAATTAAATTTTTATTCAAGTAACCTCCAAAGTAAGCTGGATCATCTGAATTGACCGTTACCATTAATTTTTTATCTAACATTTTCCATAAATTATGATTTTCTAATTTATTAAAAACTTGCAATTTTATATTTGAAAGAGGGCAAACAGTTAAAGGAATTTGACTTTTAGATAGTTCTTCAACTAATTTTTCATCTTTAAGACATTGAACGCCATGATCAATTCTTTTTACATTAAGGAGGTTTAATGCTTCCCATATATATTCTGGTGGCCCTTCTTCGCCTGCATGAGCAACGGTTATAAAATTATTTTCTGCTGCTTTTTTAAATAATTTTTCAAATTTACTTGGAGGGTTGCCTGCCTCAGAAGAGTCTAATCCAACCCCATAAATCTTATCTTTATGAACAAAAGCTTGGTCTAAAATTTTAAAACCTGATTCTTCATCTAAATGTCTTAGAAAACACATTATAATTTTAAAGCTCAAGCCAAATTCTTTTTCAGCTTTTTGAAGAGCCTTGTAAATTCCATTTATTACAATGTCAAAATTAATTCCTCTATCTGTATGAGTTTGGGGATCAAAAAAAATTTCCGCATGAACTATATTGTCTTCTTTACATTTTAATGCATAAGCCCAAGTAAGATCAAAAAAATCTTGTTCTTTTATTAATACTTTAGCTCCTTCATAATATATTTTTAAAAAAGATTCTAAGTTACTAAAATTATATGCTTTTTTAACATCGTTAATATTTTTAAATGGAATTTCAATATTATTTCTTTTAGCTAAAGTAAACATTTGTTCAGGTTCAAGTGTTCCTTCTATATGTAAATGCAATTCAGTCTTTGGTGATTTTTTTATAAATTCCAATATGTTCATAAATGAACTAAATTTTTTTTAAATCTTTTGCAAATTCTCTAATATCTTTGACTAATAAATCTGGTTGTTCTAAAGCTGCGAAGTGTCCTCCTTTTGGCATTTCAGTCCAACGTTGAATGTTATAAATTCTTTCAACATAAGATTTTGGGGCCCATTCTAAATATTCTTTTGGAAATAAAGCAACTGCAGTAGGAGCTTTTATAGGAAGTCCTTCTTTGGGAAGAGGTCTTCCACCTTCTTCTCTTCTTCCATAATAAATCCAAGATGCTGTATTAAAAGTTTTTGTAACTAGATAAACCATTATGTTTGATAACATCGTGTCTTTTGAATAAACACTTTCAATATCGTTTTTTTTAATATCAGACCATCCGCACATTTTTTCAATTATCCAAGCAGCAACACCAACTGGACTATCCATCATTGCATAACTTAATGTTTGAGGCTTTGTTGCTTGTTGTGTTCTATAACCATCTTCTATTTTTTGATCTCTTTTAAATCTTTTTTCCCATTCTTCTTCTTCTTTTGTTTGAGGTCCGTCTGGATGACGAACAATTAAAATATTAATATGAATAGCAGCACAAGTTTTTGGAAAGTCATATCCAAGCCAAGTAGCAATTGTTCCACCAAAGTCTCCACCTTGAGCTAAATATTTTTTGTATCCAAGAACTTTCGCCATCAAGGAATTAAATATTGATGCCATTTTTCTTGGGCCAATTGGTCTTGAAGGGCGACCTGAAAATCCAAATCCTGGTAAAGATGGAACTACAACATCAAAGGCATCTTCTTCTTTGCCACCAAATTTTTCAGGGTGTGCAAGTTGATCAATTATATGCAAAAACTCTAAGATTGATCCGGGCCAACCATGACTCAATAATAATGGTTTTGGATTAGATCCACTTCCTTTTTCATGAATAAAATGAATATCAAT
>CAJVZX010000070.1 GCA_913020625.1 uncultured Pelagibacterales bacterium | reverse complement strand
GCAAGTAAAAGAAAAAAAATATTTTATCACTGATAATTTTCATCTAGAAGAGGAAATTTACTTTCCAAAAAAAAATAAATAACGTTAATTTTACTATCTCTTTAACAAGGAAAAAATAATCAATCACAGGTTGAAAAATAATTTTATTATTAATTTTTATTTTAAATCAATTTTTATCTAAACTTTTTTGTAGTAGGCTGTTTTAACTATTAATATTAATAATTAATAAAAAGGGGAAAAATGCTGAAAAATATAAGAAAACTTATTAGCTTATTATTTGCTGCAGTTCTTTTTTCATCAATATCAACTCAATCATTTGCTATCGATAAACTTCACTTCGTAATTGGCGGTGGAGCTGGTGGTGGCTGGGATGGTACTGCTAGAGGAACTGGAGAGGCACTGATAAAAGCTGGTTTTTTGAAGAGTGCTTCTTTTGAAAATATGTCAGGTGGTGGTGGAGGAAAAGCTCTATCATATATCATAAATACTAAACCGATTAATACCGTTTTAGTTCAATCTACGCCTTTAGTCTTAAGATCAATCACTAGACATAAAGGATATGTTAAAGGTAGTGGCGTTCTTTCGTACAAAGATGTAAATCCAATAGCTGGAGTGATTGGTGACTACGGCGCAATTGCTGTAGCAAAAAATTCACCTTTCAAAAATTTCAAAGATGTTGTTGCAGCTTATAAAGCTAATCCAAAATCTGTGAAAATGGCTGGCGGATCAGTACGAGGTAGTATGGACCATTTAATTGGAGCACTTGCTTTTCAAGAAGCAGGAGCTGATCCAAATAAAGTTGTTTATGTTCCGTACGATGCTGGAGGAAAAGCTTTAGCAGGATTGTTATCTGGTGAAACTCAAATTCTTTCTACAGGTTTAGGAGAAGTAATGGGAGCAAGAGACCAAGTAAGAATAATTGGTATTACTGCACCTAAAAGAGTTGCCGATGCACCTGATGTTCCAACACTTAAAGAACAAGGTTTTGACGTTCAGTTTGTTAACTGGAGAGGTTTCTTTGGACCTCCTAACATGAGCGCAGCAATGAAAAAAGAAATTGCTAAAATGCTAGGTGATGTTCAAAAAACTCCAGAATGGGAAGCTGTTAGAAAAAGAAATGCTTGGGTAAATATTTATAATCCAGACAAAAAGTTTGTTAAATTTTTACAAAAACAAACTGTTGAAATGACAGCTCTTATGAAAAAATTAGGAGTAATCTAATCCTTAGGGATTTTAAGGAGGAGCGGTGAAGATAAGTTCTGTAAAAATTATCTCACTGCTCTTCTTTGTTTTATCAGCTTTTTATCTTTATACCGCTCATCAAATACAGGTTTTTACCTTTGACGAAGACGCACCTTTTAATGCCAGAACATTTCCAATTTATCTTGCTTATGTAGGAATGTTTTTTTCGGGACTAAAAATCCTTTTACCTGAAAAACTTAGTGAAGAGGTTAATCACAAGGTTTTAGATTATAAAAAGGTATCTTTTCTCATTATTATTATGATTTTTTATGGACTAACAATACTTAGGGTGGGTTTCTTTTTATCTACATCAGTATTTTTATTACTATCTTATTATTTTCTAGGAGAGAGAAGGTGGAAGTGGATGATTATCTTTTCTTTTCCATTTGTTGCCCTCTTCATGTTTTTACTTCATGGGATCTTAGATATTTATCTTAGAGACCCTTTGTTAAAACTTATAGGAGTTATTGGATGATAGAGGGTATTTTAATAGGACTGGATACAGCACTATCATTAAAAAATATTTTAATGGTTATGATGGGATGTTTCTTTGGAACCATCATAGGAATGCTTCCAGGACTAGGTCCCATGACTGCAATTGCATTAATGATACCAATTACATATGGATTTGATCCTGCTACGGGATTAATTTTGATGGCAGGAGTTTATTACGGCGCTGTCTTTGGCGGATCAACATCTTCAATTTTAATTAATGCTCCCGGTGTTCCAGGAACAGTCGCTACAGCTTTTGACGGTTATCCAATGGCTCAGCAAGGAAAAGCAGGCAAAGCACTCGCTATAGCTGCTTACAGTTCGTTTGCAGGAGGTACTCTTGCAGCTATTTTTCTTTTGTTTACCGCCCCAAGTTTATCAAAAGTAAGTTTAGCTTTTAGATCGCCTGATTATTTTGCTTTAATGATTTTGGGTTTAACTGCCGTTTCAGCTTTTTCAGCAAGAGGACAATTTTTAAAAGCGATGATGATGGTAGTTTTAGGTTTAATGCTAGCATCAGTCGGTCAAGATAGTCTTTCAGATATTACGAGATTTACATTTAACAATATAAATTTAACAGATGGTATTAGCTTTGTACTAGTAGTCATGGCAACATTTGCAATGAGTGAAGCATTAATGATTATTTTAAGAGGAACTGATCCTAGTCGTGTAGCAAAAGCTATTTCATTAACTGAACTTGGTTCAATTAAACTTGATAAAGATGAAACAAAAAAAATGTTAAAAACCATCCCTCGATCTTCAGTATTAGGATTTTTGATAGGTGTATTGCCAGGAGCAGGAGCTACTATTGCTTCTTTTTTAGCTTATGGAATGGAAAGAAACTATGTCAATGACGAAGAAAAAAAGAAATTTGGAAAAGGAAGTGTTCATGGTTTAGCAGCACCAGAAACAGCTAATAATGCTGCATGTTCAGGAGCTTTTGTTCCTTTGTTAACTTTAGGAATACCTGGAAGCGGAACAACAGCGGTAATGCTTGGAGCTTTATTAGGTTTTGGAATACAGCCAGGACCAAGATTGTATATGACTAATCCTGAAATTTTTTGGTCTGTGATTATGTCTATGTATATTGGAATGGTTATACTTCTAATACTTAATTTACCTTTAATTCCTTATATTGCTAGGATACTTGCTGTCCCTAGGACTTTTTTAATTCCCATGATTTTATTTTTCTCGGTAACTGGAATTTATCTAATGTCATTTAATACTTTTGATATTTTTTTAATGATTGGTATTGCAGTAGTCGCAACGTTATTAAGGCTTTATAAATTTCCCATGCCACCTTTAATTTTAGCTTTCGTATTAGGTGGATTAATGGAAGAAAATTTAAGGCGTTCACTCTTAATTAGCGATGGCTCATTCAATTTTTTATGGGATCGACCATTAACAGCAATTATACTTAGCGGCACTATTTTATTAGTCAGCTGGCAAACTTATAAAAGTTTAAAAAAATAAACAATTAAAGCCAAGATTTAAAAGGTTCAGGTATAGTACCGGGATACTGAGACTCTATACCGCCACCAATTAGTTGCAGAGCAACTAAAAGAATTACAACCAAACCTACAATGCCAACCCAGCTGTGTTTTTTTATATATTCTGCGAAGAATGTT
>CAJVZX010000069.1 GCA_913020625.1 uncultured Pelagibacterales bacterium | reverse complement strand
TTTTCTTGATTTGACTGAATATAGGCCCAAAAATAATAAACTGCTTGTGCAATTAATCTGGCCCAATTGATTGAGTTAACAGCTGTTAGTGATGTTTTTAATTGCAATTCATTATCAAGAAAAAGTTTTTTGACAATTTTTTGACAATCATCAAAAGTTCCTTTGACAGCTATATTATGAATATTCTTTTCTTCAACTGTTGTCATTTGACGACGCTGAACTTCTGATACCATTTGATACGGATGTAAAATAAAAACCTGAATATCGTTTTTACCTTTAAAAGCATTTATTGCTGCTGAACCAGTATCTCCAGAAGTAGCGCCTAATACTGTGATTTTTTTATTTGAATTTTGCAGCACATATGAAAATAAATTTCCTAAAAATTGTAATGCATAATCTTTAAAGGCAAGCGTTGGTCCATAAAAAAGTTCTAAAATATATTTATTTTTTTCAATGTTAACTAATGGGGCTATGTTCTTATGATTAAAATTTTTATACGTTGTATTTACTATTAAATACAAATCTTCATTAGAGATATCTTCTTGAACAAACGGGCTAATGACAGCGTGGGCAATTTCTTGATAATTTTTTCCTCTTAAGTTTTCAATAGAAATTGATGGCCACGCAAAAGGTAAAAACAAGCCACCTTCTTTGGATAAACCTTGAAAAAGAATGTTTAAAAATGATTCTTCTAATTTGTTATTACGTGTACTTAGATAATGCACAATAGTCTCTAGTAAAAATTAATATAATTAAAGATTAACTTTTATATTCTGAAAATGCGTATGTGAATACTAGTTCTTTTAATTTATCTAAATTACTGTCAGAATCTAAGGAAGGATCAAGATAAAAAACCATAGTAAATATTTTACTTTCTCCTGGCTTTAATGTCTGCTCAGTAAAACAAAAACACTCTGTTTTCACTAGATAAGGTAAAATCGATTTAGGTGAAGCGATAAAATTTGCTGTTGATATAATAACCCTATTAGATAAATTTTTTCCTTCAAAACTAATAACTTTATTCTCTCCAACATTAATTTCAATAATTTCTTGCAATGCCTTAAAATCCCATTCTAATAAGCTATCTACTTCAGCCACGAATTTTATCTTCATTGTCCGATCGATAACTTTTGGCAATTCAGTTTTCGGATTGATAACTACTTGATCTGTTACAAATTCGTTATCATTCAAATTAATTTTATTTAAAAATTTAGAAACAGGTATTGCTAGAAGTAAAATAATGAATAATAAAATAATATTAAATACATAAAATATAATAAATTTATTTTTCTTATAGTTCATACACAAATAAATAAACCACTATCCTTCTAATTCAGCAATAAGCGCAGCAGCAATTTTTTTTGACTTGCCTAAATATTTAACTTTTTTTACAGAATCTAAATTAGATAAATCATTATTAACAATTACAAAACCGATCATACCCATAGTTTTATGTGGGGTGCACCAGTATGCATAAATGCCAGGAATGGTAAAATTAAATTCAGTATCTTTTCCAACTTTAGATTTAAATTTTTCCACTCCGTCAGGCACACCCTTCTTGGAAATAAATTCAACATTATGACCCTTGTCAGTAGCTTTCCAAAAAACAGTATCTCCTGAATTAATTCTCACTATTTCTAAACTAAAAACCATATTTCGTTTGTTTAGTTTGTTCAGCATTTCAATAGTTACGTCTTCAGCAACTGCAAAATTTGAAAAAAATAAACCAAATAAAAATACAACAAAATATCTCATTATAATCACTCCTTAGAAATTAATTAAATCGGACTCTTACTATGTAAATTAAAAAAAACGTCAAATCAAAAAATAAAAATTAAAAAATTAAAAAGGATAAAAAGTCGCACTTTATAAGTATTTGAAATAATTAACAAATGATTTGATTTATATCAATTTTCTTTAAAAAAATATTTGATTCAATTCAATAGATCCATTAATGAACACTGATTAATGATAATTCCTGCTGTCATTTTATTAGTAATTCTTGGATCAGTAGCTTTTCATCTTTGGACGCCTTGGTGGTGGACAGAAGTAGCCTCTAACTGGGGAAGTATTGATAGTACAATTCTTTTAACATTTTGGGTTACCGGAGTTGTGTTTGTTGCTGTTGGTCTATTTATCGCATTTTGTGTGTGGCGTTATAGATATGACAAAAATAGAAAAGCTGATTATGAACCAGAAAATTCTAAACTAGAATGGATTCTTACAATATTAACAGCTTTGGGCGTAATAGCCCTGCTCACTCCGGGCTTAATAGTATGGAATAAATACGTAACGGTTCCAGAAGAAGCATATGAAATTGAAGTATTAGGCTACCAGTGGGGTTGGGGATTTAGATTACCTGGAAAAGATGGTGTTTTGGGCACTACTGATATTAATAACATAAGTGATGAAAATATGTTTGGTTTAAATACAGATGATCCTCATAGTTTTGATGATATTTTAATTGATGGCGATGATCTTCACATCTTATTAAATCACCCTTTAAAAGTAAATCTCCGCTCGCTTGATGTGTTGCATGATTTCTATGTTCCTCAGTTTCGCGCTAAAATGGATATGGTTCCTGGCATGATAACTTATTATTGGTTTACTCCAATCAGAACAGGTAATTTTGAAATTTTATGCGCTGAATATTGTGGTACGGCACATTATGCCATGATAGGTAACGTCCTGGTTGATGAAAAAGATGATTATGATGGATGGTTAAATGAACAAATGACTTTTAAAGAAACATTAGCCCTCAATAAAAATAATGATTTGATAAAAATAGCTTCAAATAATGATTAATAAAGGAGTAATTTAATGGCAACTAATGGTTATGAAGATGTTGTAAAGGGTGATGCGGTACCTGCATTAGAAGTTCAGCCTCAAGAACTATATCATGCAAAAAGTTTCTGGACTCGTTACATATTTTGTCAAGACGCTAAAGTAATAGCTATCCAATATGCATTAACTGCAATTACAATTGGTTTGGTTGGTTTAGTTTCTTCTTGGTTAATTAGAATGCAAATTGCATATCCTGGAGTTATTCCTATGGATGCTTCTGCTTATTACCAATTGGTTACCATGCATGGCATGATAATGGTTATATATCTTTTAACCGCTCTTTTTTTAGGAGGATTTGGAAATTATCTCATTCCTCTCATGGTCGGCGCAAGGGATATGGTTTTTCCTTATGTCAATATGGTCAGCTATTGGGTCTTTCTCTTAGCTGTGCTGATATTGGTGGCAAGTTATTTTGTGCCAGGTGGGCCGACGGGTGCAGGTTGGACATTATATCCTCCGCAAGCCATAACGTCTGGTACGCCTGGTAGTGGTCTAGGTATAATCTTAATGATAGTTTCCCTAGCTGTTTTTGTTGTAGGATTCA
>CAJVZX010000068.1 GCA_913020625.1 uncultured Pelagibacterales bacterium | reverse complement strand
TGTCTCTCCAAACTTCAGTAATAATATCTATTTGTTGATCGAAAAGAGCTGCCATAATAGGAGTAGTGCTTCCTTTTGTTGCTTGCACCTCACAACCATAACCTTTTTCAATAATGTATGAAGCTATAGCTGTATGCACGTTAGCACTATCCCAGTCGAAATCTCCCAAATGCACTTTGCATGCAGCATTGGCACTTGTAGTCAGTGACATTGCTCCTGCGAACACAAATGAAAGTATTAGGTTTCTCAGAAATTTCATGAAATTCCTCTCCTTTATAAGTTTAAACTAAGACATTTAAACTTGATCTGTAGCAAAACACAAGTGATCAATAATTGATTTGCATCAATAAAATGTGGACTAAAAAGAACAAATTTTATCAAGATTCAATTATAAATTGAATTGCAAATAAAACTAAATAAAATAACAATTGTTTTATGACAACAAAAATTTCTAAGGTTTCAAAGAATAGTTCTGCATTAAATGTTGAATGGAGCGATGGAGAAAAAAGTAATTTCAACTTTTTGTGGCTAAGAGACAACTGTCCTACAGCTCACGATAAAGATTCAAATCATAGAATGTTTAATTTATTAGAAACTTCAGAAAACATTCAACCTTCAGATTATAAAATTAACTCTGACGGAAAATTAGAAATTAAATGGAGTGAAGGCAACCATACCAGTTACTACGATCCAAATTGGCTTAGAAAAAATTGTTATACAATTAAACAAAAGCAAAGATATGTTTCTCCTTATAAATTATGGAACAACAAACTAAACTCTGATTTAGAATCTGTAACCGTAGAGCACGATAAAGTAATAAATACAGAAGAAGGTTTAATTCAATGGCTTAATCTTCTTCATGAAAAAGGATTTGCTATTATAAAAAATGCTCCAACAGAAAAAAAATCTGCTTTCCCAATATTAAATAGAATTAGTCATATTAGACAAACTTTTTTTAAAACACCTTTTGAAGTAATCAATATTCCTAAACCAAACAACTCAGCATATACAGCGCATGGTTTAAGAAACCATATCGATTTACCTTATTTTGAAATACCACCGGGATACCAATTTTTGCATTGTCTTATTAACGATGCAGAAGGTGGAATGTCACATGCAGTTGACGGTTTTTTTGTTGCAGAATATTTAAAAAAAAATGACCCTGAAGTTTTCAATACATTAGTGCGAATACCTGTAAAATTTATAGATAAAGATTACACACAAGATAAAAAAAGATTATTTTATGCGCCAGAAATAAGTTTAACAAAAGACGGCGATTATAATGATATTAGATTTAGTGTAGCAACTATGGGTGTTATGGATTGCGTGCCAGAAGATATAGAAAAATTTTATAAGGCACATCACAAATTTGGAAAGCTCTTACATGATGACAAATTTGTTGTTAAGTTTAGATTGAAGCCTGGCGATATATTTTGTTTCAATAATAGGAGAGTGTTGCATGGAAGAACAGAATTTAATCCAAATTCAGGACACAGACATCTTCAAGGATATTATATAGATAGAGACGAAATTATTGCTCGATTAAACTATCTTAACAAAGCTGACTTTTAAGTTATAAATTTTCGAAAATTAAATTTTTGTTTTTAAATTTATTAAAAACTTTTTTGTCTCTAATGGTATAAAAATATACATTTTTCTTTAGTCGTTTTAATTTTTTTTCATAAAGAAATTTTTTTTCCAAAACCAAAAATTTTATATATTTTTTTTTACTTTTTTGTAAAACTTTTTGAAATGAAGAAGTTGAAGGAATCAACAAGCCTAATTTTAAGTTTTTTTTTGCTTTATATAAATTAATAATATTTTTCTCTTTGAATGAAGTTAAACAATAGTATTTCAAACCTTTTAATTCATTGAGCAAAACTTTAAGATTTTTTTTTGAAAATAATGGTTTTATTTCCAACATTAAAAATCTTTTTTTTTTAGATAGTTTAATTAAATCTTTTAATAGCGGGATAGGTTTTTTTTTAACTTTACTTATTTTTAATAATTCTTGATAACTTGTTTTTTTTATAAACTTATTTATTTTAAATTTACTTTTTAAATTAAAGTCATGAAAACAAACAATTTTGTTATCTTTTGTACAGTGTAAATCGGTCTCAACACCATACTTTTTTTTAAAACAATAATTAAATGATTTTAATGTATTTTCTTTAAAACTTTTCTTGGCCAGTCCACGATGAATAATGTGGGTCACCATATTTATAATTTAGCAACAGGTTTTAATAATTTTAAAATATGATTATGTATTTTATTATTAGCACTTACTAATACGTTACCGCCCTTTATTGGATCGTCCTTATTCCATGTATTAATATATCCTCCTGAATTATTTATAATAGGTATCAAAGGATGTATGTCCCAAATCTTATTTGCACACTGAATAACCACATCTAATTTACCTTCACAAAGGTGACAGTAACTTAAGGCATCAATGCATGGAAAATTCATTAACTTTAATACTCCTGGTATTTTTTTTTGATTATTTAATGACACGTACCTATGAAAATTGCCTGCAACTTTTGCATCTTTAACAGGTAAATTTTGATTAACTTTAATTTTTCTTCTTTTATTTCCTTCAACAACATAAGAAGATTTATTAACACCTGAAATATAATATTTTTTAAGCATAGGAAAATTAGCTAAGCCAATTATTGGTTTTCCTCTGAAATTTAAACTTATTAAATTACTCCATGTAGGATTTCCAATAATAAAAGATCTGGTTCCATCAATTGGATCAATAACCCATGAAAAATCACTATTATTTTTTTTATCTCCATACTCTTCACCTATAATATTGTGTGTAGGAAATTTTTTATTTATTTGTGTTCTAATAAATTTTTCAAAAGCTTTATCTATATTTGTAACAGGGTCATATTTACCTTTATTTTTTAATTTATTATAAATTTTAAATAACCCTTTAAATTTAGAAAAATAAATTTTTGTTAACTTTTTAGCTAAACTATTAAGAAAATTATAATATTTAGTTTTTTCTTTATTGGTCAAATTGCTCATGTTTTATTTATTAATTAAATTTTAAAAATAGTATTACTTCCAACCGCTGATTGTTTTTACTTCTAGGTATTCTTCCATTCCCCAAATTCCTCCTTCACGACCATTTCCGGATTGTCTATATCCACCAAAAGGTGTTCCGGAATCAGTGGAATGTCCATTAATATAAACGCATCCTGATCTTAATTTTTTTGCAACTCTTTTTGCCTTTTCTTTATCGTCAGTTTGTAAATAGTTGCCAAGACCGTATTCTGTGTCATTAGTAATTCTAATTGCTTCTTCTTCTGTTTCAAATGGGATTATTGAAAGAACTGGTCCAAAAATTTCTTTTTTTGCTATTTGCATATCATTTGTAACGT
>CAJVZX010000067.1 GCA_913020625.1 uncultured Pelagibacterales bacterium | reverse complement strand
CAAATAAAGGAAAAAGAATAATTGAAGATTTATTTAATTATTTGTTAAAAAATCCAAAAAAATATATTAATGGGGAATTATTTCAAAAAGAGCAAAAAGAACGTGTGGTAGCAGATTTCGTTGCGGGAATGACCGATAGATATGCAACGAATATATATGAGAAAATAAAATGAATTTATTTTTGGATTATCAGGTAAAAATTTTATTGCTTTTAAAAAAGTTAAAAAAAAAGAATATTATAAACCTTCCTTCTAATTTAAGGACTATTGTAGTTGAATTGCCACCAAAAGATCAGGATGCAATTATGTCATGTAATGCTGCAATGATTCTGGCAAAAGCTAATCAAAAGACACCTTCAGAAATAGCAGAAATTTTAAAAAAATATTTTTTAAATAATTTTAATGAATTTGAAAAAGTCGATTTTGCAAAACCAGGTTTTTTAAATATTTTTTTTAGAAACGATTTTTGGAAAATTTATTTACGCGACATAATTAAGCAAGGTCCAGCCTATGGAGCCAATAAGATTTCAAAAAAAAAATACAACATTGAATTTGTTTCTGCCAATCCAACCGGACCTTTGCATGTCGGTCATTGTAGAGGTGCTATAATAGGAGATGCTATTTCAAATTTGTTAAAATTTAATGGAAATGTAATTACAAAAGAATATTACGTTAATGATTATGGATCTCAAATAAAAAACTTTGTATTCTCTGTTTATTGCAGGATTTTGGAAATTACAGAAAATAAAACATTTCCAAATAATTTAAACTTATATCCAGGTATTTACATTGTTGGTATTGCAAAAAAAATATTAAAAAATAAAACTATTAAAAATTTTAGCAACTATGAAAAAATATATAATAAATTAGCTAAAGAATCTTTAGGTATAGCAGTTGAAATTATTAAAAACGATTTATCAGCATTAGGAATTAAACATGATAATTTTGTTTATGAATCCAAATTAATTAAAAATGCATTAGTACAAAAGACGATTAATAAACTCGAAAAACAAAATTTCGTTTATAGAGGTAAACTTCTGGCTCCCAAAGGGGAATTGACCAAAGATTGGGTAGATAGACAACAGTTGTTATTTAAATCAACGAATTTTACAGACGATATTGACAGACCGTTAACAAAAGCAGATCAATCTTGGACTTACTTTGCTAGTGATATTGCCTATCATGCAAATAAAATTGACAGAAAATTCAATGTATTAATAAATATTCTAGGTGCTGATCATACGGGGTACATAAAAAGAATTTCAGCTGCTGTATTAGCTCTTTCTAATAATAAAATTAATCTAATATGCAAAGTAACTCAACTTGTAAAATTATTAAGAAAAGGTGAACCTTTTAAAATGTCTAAACGTAAAGGAGATTATATTACCGCAAAAGATCTAGTAGATGAGGTTGGAAAAGATTCTGTTAGATTTATCATGTTAAATAGAAGCAATGAAGCAGAATTAGATTTTGATTTTGATAAGGTAACAGAGAAATCAAAAGAGAATCCTGTATTTTATGTTCAATATGCTTATGCAAGAATTAATTCTATTTTTAGATCACTTCATTTAGATATTGAAAAAAAAATAAATTTCAATAAAGAGCATCTAACTTTTAATAAATATGAAATTGAAATTTTGAAAAAAGTTTTAGAATGGCCAAAATGTGTTACAATATCATCAACTAAGCTTGAACCACACAGAATACCTGTTTATTTATACGATCTTGTAACTTTGTTTCACGCATACTGGAATATGGGAAAAATTAAAGAAGAATATAGATTTATCATTAATAATAAAATTAATAATAAGTCTCGCTTAGCTTTACTAAAAGCGCTGTCTATAGTTATAAAAAATGGTATGTCAATTTTAGGTGTATCAACACCAAAAAGAATGTAATGTTGAAAAAAATTAAATATACATTTTATATAGTATCATTTTTGCTATTTGTAATATTAATAACTAATTTTTATTTTTCAGATCAAAATATTAGAGCCACAAACAAATCTAGATCTTCTTACTCTGTTAAAATTAGCAATGATACGATGAATATTCCCTTATTAAAAAATGATACAAGCAACATAATTGAATATAGAAACGATATAGAAATTTATAAAAAAAAGAAGAAAAAATATAAATTTTGGGAATTAATTGGAAGTAAGTAAATGCAAAGAAAAGCAGTCATTTTTGGAATAAAAGGAGCAAAATTAACTACAGAAGAAAGAGATCTTATTAAAAACGAAAAACCTTGGGGTGTAATTTTATTTTCCAGAAACATTAAAGATTTGAATCAACTAAGACATCTTATTACTGAAATCAAATATAATATTAATGACAAAAATTTTCCTATTTTGATAGATCAAGAAGGTGGTAGTGTTTCTAGATTAAATACAATTATTGATTTTAGTATTTTTTCTCAAAAATTTTTTGAAAAATTATATTCACGTGATAAAAATATTTTTTATCAATACTATAAAATTTATATAGAAAAAGTTTGTGATATATTAAATAGAGTTGGTATAAATATTAATACCGTTCCAGTCTTGGATGTGCGAAGAAAAATATCTCACAGAGTAATTGTTGATCGATGTTTTTCTGAAAATTCTGATTTAGTAACGAAATTAGGTAATTTGTGTATTAATTTATTTGAAAATAAAAAGATAGCTACTGTTATAAAACATATCCCGGGACACGGAGTATCTAAAATTGATAGTCATCATAAAACGCCTGTAGTTGAGATAAATAGAAAAGAACTTATCAAAAAGGATTTTAAGCCTTTCAAAAAATGCAATTCGTTATTTGCTATGACAGCTCATATAATTTACCTCATTTATGATCCTATTTATACAGCCACACATTCTAAAATTGTTATAAATGAAGTAATTAGAAAACTTATTGGATTTAAAGGGATTCTTATATCAGACGATATATCAATGAAGGCTTTAAATTATGGATTAATAAATAATGCTACAAGAGCTTTAGATGCCGGATGTAATCTGATTCTTCATTGTAACGGGAATATCAAGGAAATGAAAAAATTAATAAAAGTTGTGCCAATTATTGATAAATTCACACAAAGAAAAACATCACATTTTTATAAATTTTTAGGATAAAGTTAGTCATATGGAATTTACATCACCAGAGCAATTAAGAATAAATATAGACAATTATTCTGGACCATTGGATGTTTTGCTGGACCTTGCTAAGTTGCAGAAAGTTGATTTAACAGAAATTTCTATTACGCAATTGGCAGATGAATTTATAGAATTTATTAATAGTACGAAAAAAGTAAATTTGGATTTGGCCTCCGAATATTTACTCATGGCTACTTGGCTAGCTTATCTCAAGTCGAGATTGTTATTGCCTGAGGATGAAGATGATGATTTTAAAGCATCTGAAGTTGCGGAAAAATTAAAG
>CAJVZX010000066.1 GCA_913020625.1 uncultured Pelagibacterales bacterium | reverse complement strand
AAGGAACTTGGATGAAAGTATTAGGAATTGGAAATGCTATAGTTGATGTAATTTGTAAAGTAGAAGAAAATTTTTTATCTGAAAATAATCTTACAAAAAGCACTATGAAACTTGTTGATGAAGCTGAATTTAAAAAACTATTATCAAATTTAAAAATTGAAGAAACAATAGCAGGAGGTTCCGTTGCAAATTCTATTGTTGGTTTGTCGCAATTAGGTAATGCTGTTTCCTTTATTGGAAAAGTAAATAATGATGAATTAGGTAATAAATATGAAAAAAGTTTAACAAATGAAAAAGTAAAATATTGCTATCAAAAAAAAGAAGAGGCAACACCGACGGGAACTTGTTTAATTTTAATTACTCCAGATTCTGAAAGAACAATGTGTACATTTTTAGGCATTGCAGGAAAAATTAGTGATAAAGATATTGATGAAAATGCAGTGAAAAATAGTGAATTAATTTTTTTAGAAGGTTATTTATGGGACGAGGGTGAACCCAAAACTGCTTTTAATAAAATTATAAATATTTCCAAAAAAACAGCAATGTCATTGTCGGACCAATTTTGTGTTGACCGCCACAAAAAAAGTTTTTTTGATTTAGTAAATAATAAACTAGACATCACCTTTGCCAACGAACAAGAAATTTTATCTCTAATTGATGCCAAAAACTTTGATGAGGTAATTTCATTTGGTAAACAACTAGGAAAACTTCTTGTTATTACCCGAGGTGAAAAAGGAAGCATAGCAATTAAAAAAAATGAGGTGGTTGAATGCAATAGTAAAAAAGATTTGAAAATTGTTGATTTGACAGGAGCCGGTGATCTTTTCGCTGCAGGCTTTTTACATGGCCATGTAAATAATTTATCAATAAAGAAAAGTCTTGAAAAAGGAACTGAAATGTCTTCAAAAATTATTCAAAAAATTGGAGCAAGACTAAATTAAATCACTTTTTTTTTCTTTTAAAGCTTCCTTTCCCCTTTTTTGGTTTAACAATTCTTTTTTTATATTTAGGAGTAAACAAGTCTTTAGCGATTAAATTTCTTTTTCTCACTTAAATAAAATAACCTTTTTTATTAATTTTAATAAAATTATCATCCTTAAAATGTGAAAAAAATTTTTTACGTAATCTATGAACATGCGTTTCTACAGTATGTGTTTCTAAATTAGGGGAATAATTCCAAACGGACTTTAGGATGCTTTTTATGTTTTGAGGAGAATTCGAATTTTTTAAAAATAAAATAAAATTTATTTCTCTTTCTGTTAATTTAAGTTTTTGTCCATCTCTTAAAATTTCCTTACTATTAAGATTAATTTCATAATTCAATATATTAAGGTTAGAATTGTTTAGAAATTTATTTTTTAAAAAAATAACATTTATTCTTTCCACAAAATTATTTAATTGAAAAGGACAATTAATTATCTCAGCAGAGGTAGTATAACTTTTTTTTGATCCAAAATTTAAGAATAAAACCGGAATATTTAATTTACTATTAATAAATAAGTCATAATCTTTTAAACTAGTAACAAGTATGCTAGAATTTTTTACTTTTGAATCCTGTATTATTTCATTAAATTTTTTAAATGATTTTATTTCAAAATTGATATGTTTCAAATTTTCACGCAACACTTCTTCTAAAACACTTTGTCCAATTAAATTTATTGTGATATTTTTCATTTGAAAACTATACACTATGTTAATTCAAATTAAAAAAAGTACTATATTATGTTTTAAAAATTATAAATTTAAATGCGTAATAGGTAAAAAGGGTATTAAGAAAAATAAAATTGAAGGTGATAAGGCTACTCCAAAAGGCACATATTCACTTGGAAAATTATATTTTAGGGCTGATAGAATAAAAAGTATCAAAACAAAATTGCCTTTAAAAATAATAAAAAAAAATATGGGCTGGTGCCATTTACCAAATGACAAAAAATATAATAAGGAAATCAAAATAAAAAATAATAATAATACCTTTGAAAAACTATATAGACACGATCATAAATACGATGCTTTAATTGTAATAAATTATAATGTTTCACCAACACTATTTAATAAGGGGAGTGCAATTTTTATTCACTTAACAAGAAATTATAAACCAACAGCTGGATGTATTGCATTAAAATTAAAAGATTTCCTTGTTCTTGCAAAATTTTGTAATAAAAAAACTAAAATTCGGATCAATTAATTATTCACGTTCACCAAATATTTTAGTACCAATTCTTAAAAATGTTGCACCAAATTTTATTGCTAAAAGATAATCATTTGTCATTCCCATACTAAGATGATTAAAATTTAATCTATTTTTTATATTTTGCATTTCTGAAAAATACTGCTCAGGATTCTTATCTACTGGTGGCAGGCACATTAGGCCTACAAAGTTTAACGAAAGTTTATTTTTACATTCATTAACAAAATCATTAACATCTGAAATTTTAATTCCATTTTTCTGTGGTTCATTTCCTATATTAATTTGTATAAAAAGTTTGGGATTTAATTTCAATTGATTCGAAAATTTAGAAATATGTTCGGCTAATTTATATGAATCTATTGAATGTATATAATCAAATAATTTAAGAGCATTTTTAACTTTGTTAGTTTGTAATTTACCAATAAAGTGAAGTTTTATTTTTGAATTTATTTTTTTAATATCAATCCATTTTTTTTCAGCTTCTTGAATCTTATTTTCACCAAAATGCAAGTGTCCAGCCTTAATTAAAGGATTAATATGTTCTAATGAGAAAGCTTTACTAACAGCAATAATATTAGGGACAATAAATTTATCAGGCTTATTATCAAATTCTTTTTTGATTTCAGACTGAATAGATAATAAGTTCTGATATGAATTATGCATAATAATATTCCAAAATTATTTCAATTTATTGAAAGTTTTGAAACAAATCTTATCAAAAATAGAACAAAAAATCTTGGGATAATTTATAGAAATTATTCAAATAAAATAAATGAAACTAGTTTAATTAAATATAAAAAATTTTGTGAAAAGAATAATATTAAATTATATCTTGCAAACAATATTAATCTTGCCATAAAACTAATGCTTTCAGGTGTTTATTTACCTGCGTTTAATAAAAAAAAAATAATTAAAAAATTTAAATTACGAAAAAATTTTCAAATTTTAGGATCTGCACACAATCTTATTGAAATTAATAGGAAAATTGAGCAAGGTTGTGAAATAATTTTTTTAGCTCCTTTGTTTAAAACTAAAAAATCAAAAAATCACTTAAATATCAGTAAATTTAATATTTTAACTTTGAATAAAAAAGTTAAATTCGTAGCTCTTGGTGGAATTAAAAAAAATAATATTTCTAAAACTAAAATGTTAAATATATGCGGTATTTCTGGAATAAGTATGTTTCAAAAAAAAACCGGCCTATAAAAGGCCGGTTTTTAAAATTAAATTTTAAAACTTTTAATTAAAACGCAAATGATAAGCTTAACTCTTTAGCTTCGTCTGAACTACCTTGAGTTCCGCCTAAGTTAGTTACATCATTAGCAACAAACTTAATACCTATATTGCCCATACTGTACGCAGCTGAAAGACCATTAAAAGTAACATCAGTATCA
>CAJVZX010000065.1 GCA_913020625.1 uncultured Pelagibacterales bacterium | reverse complement strand
ATAGCTGTTGCAGCCACAGCGATGTTCATCGGATTTCTATTAGCTGGAATATTCACATCATTTAAATTATCAAAAATAAAAGCGCTAAATTTAATTGGCAGTTTTTACACAACTGTATTTAGAGGAGTGCCTGAGCTTTTAGTAATTTATCTATTTTTTTTTGGTAGTAGCGCTGCTGTTATGTATGTTGCCAAAATATTTGGTTATAATGGTTATATTGAGGTAAATGCCTTTATAACTGGCGCAATATCAATAGGAATCATATCAGGGGCTTATTCAACAGAAGTTTTTAGAGGAGCGGTTCAATCAATTGATAGAGGTCAATTTGAAGCTTCGGAAGTTTTAGGATTTAAGAAAAAAATTTATTATTTTAAAGTAATAATTCCTCAAATGCTGAGATTAGCTCTACCAAATATAAGCAATGTTTGGCAAATTACTTTAAAGGATACATCATTAATTTCAGTCACAGGTTTGGTTGAGATTATGAGGCAATCTTATATTGCCGCCGGTTCAACAAGAGACCCTTTATTTTTCTATTCGTTTGCAGCAGTATTATATTTATTTTTAACTTTTTTGAGTTTGAAATTATTTAATAGTTTAGAAAAACATTATAGCAAAGGTTATTAAATGGATTTAATGTTAGAAAGTCTCCCAAGGTTACTTAACGCAACAAAATTAACAATTGAATTAACAATACTGTCATTGTTCTTTGGTCTTTTTGTCGGTATTTTTTTTGCATTATTAAGAACAAGTAAAAATAAATTACTTTATTTTATATCTTATTATTATTCTTACATCTTAAGAGGAACTCCATTATTAGTTCAAATTTTCATTATATATTTTGGACTTGGACAAGTAGAGTGGATAAGAGAGTCTATGCTTTGGATTGTATTAAAAGAACCTTATTCATGTGCAATTATTGCTTTTACTTTAAATACGGGAGCATATTCATCAGAAATTTTTAGATCCGCTTTTGAAACTGTAAATATAGGCATTTTGGAAGCAGCAAAGGGATTAGGAATTAATAAAATAAATACTTTTTTTAAAATTAAACTTCCTATAGCAATTAAGCAGTCTCTACCAGCTTATGGAAATGAAATGATACTAATGTTAAAAGGAACTTCTTTAGCAAGCACCGTAACTTTACTTGATCTTACTGGTGTGGCAAAACATATAATATCTACGACTTTTAGGCCTGTTGAAGTGTTTATAGTTGCCGGAAGTATATATTTGTTGATGACTTTTATAATACATAACTTTATAAAATTTTTAGAAAAAAAATATGATTATAACTAATAATTAACGTATTGTTTTATTTCTTTAATATTCGAACCAGAAATTTTATTCATCTCGCTTTTAATCTTTGATCTTTTGTCATTATTAAAATAAACACTTCTAGCAAGTTCAATGAAATCTTGACTAAAATCTTTATTTTTTTCACAGATTCTAAGTTTGTCTTCAATGTTCCAAAGATTTGAGTTAACTTTTTTAATATCTTTGAATAAAGTTTCTATTTCATTTGTCATCTCTATTTTTGATTTTTGAAGCTCTTTTAACATTTGGTATTCTCGATCTATTTCTTTTCTACTTTCTTCATTTTTTATTTTTTCAAGTTTAATTTCTAAAATGCTCATTTTATCTAATAATTCTCCAACCGATATTTCTGATAGAATTTTTTTAGATTCAATAGTCATTTTCTATGATAAAACTGATTTACTAAATTTAAATATCCGATGTCAAACATATTGATTATTAAACATGGCTCATTAGGTGATATAGCACAAATTAGTGGTGTATTTAGAGATATTAGAGAAACTCTTAAGAATGATAAAATTTTCATTTTGACCACACTTCCGTATGCTGAACTTTTGAGTAATTGTCCTCATATTGATGGAGTTTTGGTTGATAAAAGATTACCCAGATGGAATATTTTTTATCTTCTAAAACTAAAAAGGATGATAGAGAAGTTTAATTTCTCTCAAGTTTATGACTTACAGAATTCATCACGAACAACTTTTTATAAAAAACGTTTATTGAAAATTTCAAACTGGAGCAGTACAAGCACGACTTTGAAAAAAGGAGAAAAGAAAGATGATTTTGATGAATATCCTGTATTGGAAAGATTTAAAATTCAATTAGATAATTCAAACATAGTAACTAAATATACTTTAAAACCTGATTTATCTTGGGCATGCAAAAATGTGGATCAAGTAGTAAACAAGTTTTTAGGTAATAAATTTGTTTTAATTTTTCCATTTAGTTCACCACAATTATCCCATAAACAGTGGCCGCATTTTAATGAACTTATTGGGATCATCAAATCAAAACACAAAAACTTGGAAATTGTAATTGCTCCAGGTTCAAATGAGATCGAAAAAGCAAAAAAAATTAATGCTATATCGATTTTAAATAACAATAGCTCTCTGGACATTATGGAACTAGCTGGTTTAATAAAAAAATCAAGTTTTGTTATAGCTAACGACACAGGTCCGGCACATATGGCTGCTCATTTAGGTGCGAAAGGATTAGTTTTATTTGGTTATCACACTACAGCAAAAAAAGTTTCTATAGAAACAGACAAATTTAAAGTTTTGACCGTTAACGATTTAAATAATCTAACAGCTGAAATTGTATATTCAAAAATAAAGAGTAAATTAGAATTAATTACTCATTAATTAATTTTAAATATTTCTTTACAACTTTATTCCAGTGAAAATTTTCAGAAAATTCCTTGGCTGCTTGACCAAATTTAGTAAATCTGTTGTTTGATAAAAAATAAACAGCACTTTCATAAATTGCATCCAACTCATTACCATTACAAATTAATCCAGTTTTATTATGTGTTATGGCATCGGAGGTACCACCATCTTTACCTCCTATCGAACCAACGCCATACGATGCAGCTTCTACATAAGAAATTCCAAAACCCTCTACTGATTTTTTCTCTATTCTTGACGGCATTATAAACAAATCGGATGTTTCAATTAATGCAATTTTTAAATTATTATCTATGTTTTTTAGAAAAATAACTTCTTTTTCTATAGATAATTCTTTTGATAATTTTTTTAAGCTGGCTTCTTCTTCACCATGACCAATAGATACATATCTAATATTAGGAAATTTTGCTTTTAGATTTTTTATAGTCATTAAAATCTTATCATGACCTTTTCTTTTTTCTAATCTTGCAACAGTTATAATTTTTGGGAAGGAATCTTTAAAAATTGTTTTTGCTTTCATTTTAAATTCTTCATCAACTTTTTTTGGTTTTGGAATTCCTGGAAAGATTACTCTTATTTTAGATGCATTAATTCCTACTTTGATAGCTAATTCTTTAGTAAAATTTGAATTAGCAATAATAAAATTTGCTTTGTCTGTACTTTTTATTAGTCGTTTATTTAGCAACGTGCCTATTTTATGATTAATCTCTTTTGAGTGAAGCAAACATATAGTTTTGCATTTTTTTACACTTTTTTCGTTTAATATTTCTAAACTTTTCCAATGATCAGTTATTATTGATTTAATATTTAAATTTTCACTTATAAAAGTATTAACTAAATTGGCTTTTCTATATTTTCTAAAAAGCTTTATACCCTTTAT
>CAJVZX010000064.1 GCA_913020625.1 uncultured Pelagibacterales bacterium | reverse complement strand
GAGGTTTAAAAATATGCGAGGCACCACCTGCAGCTACAATAACAGCTTTGGCACGAAAGACATGGTAGTCACCTGTACGCATGTTAAAGCCCACCGCACCACCAACTCGATTTTCTTTGCTTTCGTCCATCAGTAGGTGAGTTATCATAATTCGATTATATATTTTGTCAGCAGATTTTTTAGCAGCCTCAGCAACAATTGGTTTGTAGCTTTCACCATGAATCATTATCTGCCATTTACCTTCACGAAGGTAGCGTCCAGTTTTTTCATTACGCATCATAGGTAAGCCCCACTCATCGAACATGTGTACTGTGGAATCAACATGACGGGCCATATCATAACCAAGATCTTCACGTACTAAACCCATTAAGTCGTTACGTGCATAACGGACATGATCTTCTGGTTGATTCTCATTCCACTGCATTCCCATGTAACAGTTAATTGCGTAAAGTCCTTGAGCTACTGCACCACTTCGATCAATATTAGCTTTTTCAACACAAACAATTTTTAAATCTCTTCCCCAGTGTCTAGCTTCAAAAGCGGCGCCTGTACCTGCCATACCACCACCAACAACAAGAACATCACAATCTTCATAATGTGTTTTGATCTTAGCCATTAATAGTAAACTCCTTTTTTAAAGGAATCTTTAGGAACTGTTGGTAATTCTTTTTTTGTATTTAGACCTTCGGGTTCTAAATAAAGTTTTTGAGAATTAATTTCTTCCTGGCTTGGTTTTTCACCTTCTGCAAGTTTTGGTATAAACTTGCCCCATGGTTTAGTCGTGATAGGTGAAACAAAATCTTTTTCTGTTCCGTTTCTGAATTTAATTTTCCATGATATTGTACCTTTTTCCTCCTCACGTCTAACTCTTACACTATGACCCATGGGTGCAAAATCTGCGTATCCACGAACATCAATTGCATGGTTTGGGCATGCTTTTACACAAGAATAACATTCCCAACAAAAATTAGGTTCTATATTTTTTGCTCGTCTAATAGTTTCATCAATGTGCATAATGTCAGAAGGACAAATATCAACACAGTGTCCACATCCATCACAACGAGTCATATATACAAAAGTTGACATAATTATTTTCTCTCTTTCTTTATTGCTATCATATTAATAATGTTTTGCTTTCTCTCTATCTATTCCCAGACCATATTGTTTGGGTGCATCAGCAGGTGGAGGAAGGTTGTCTCTTGAGCCGTCTGCCTCAGCTAAATTTTTTTGTATTGCCGCTCCAGGTTTATAAAACATATGTGCAAATTTTGACCAATATACGCCTCCAAATAAAACAATGTTAGATATAATAAACAAAATCAAAAATAGTTTATCATCCCATCTATTATTTAAATTTAATGATTGTAAAAATGACCAAATTAATCCAAATGTTGCAGCAGCAAGTAGAGACAGTACAAATAGATCGGCTTGTATAATTCGATACCAAGGATGAGCTTCCGAATAAACATCTACTCTTAGAAAAAACCAAAACCAAGATCCTCCGAGAACAGTCATTATAGCGCCAACATGCCACAATATTGGCCAGATAGTAGGTGTAACAGAGTCAATTGCTGAATAGCAAAAAATCATGATTACTGAAGCCAACCAAAACAATATTGTTCCGTACATTCCTAACAAATGTGCCGCTCTTCGTTTACCGACGCCTAATTCAGAAGTAGTTAATATATCACTCCCGACTGTTTTAATTATTACTGAAGTTTTTTCTCCTGTGGTAAGTGTTTTTTTTGCTGATTGTTTTGCTTTTTTTGCATTTTCAAAAAAATATTTAACGTTTTTTTTGTGAATAATATCCAAAAGTGTTCCTATGGCCACAAGAAATGCCATCACTATTACAAATGACTGTGTTGCTATGGCTGGAACAGTTTCACTAAGTATAGAAAATGGATTACTGGTGATCATAATTATTTTTCCCTCTAAAACAATTAAAGTTTCTAGTACAGTTAAGATAATAGATCAACCGTTATATCTTGAGCAATTCGTAACAGCTTGTTGATAAATTTTTAATAAAATTCTGTAATATTTTAAACTTTTTCTTTTCCAATATGGTTTAATTATAGAATTAACTGAGACCACCCCTTTACCAGAGCCAATAATAATAATTTCATCATATCCATTTAATGAATTGATAAGGATATTTTTTTTTTTAATTTTTTTTAATTTTTTTGTAAAAAATTTTAAAGTAGTTCCTTTATAAAAATTACTAATAGGAGAATATATTTTATTTTTTTTTATAAATAAAAGATTAGAAGTTCCACTTTCTAATATTTTTTTATTTTTATAAAGAGCTATATCTGATTTTGTTGTATCTATTTTTTTTAAAAAGTTTAGAATTTTTTTATATTTTAAATTCTTATGTTCGGGATCTATTCTCTTATAATTAATTAATTTAAGACTAAAATTTGATTTTGCTTTCAATCTCTTTCTTAAAGAGATTGATATCATCTCATTATTTACGGCAACTCTAAATAAATGATCATATTTATTTTTTTTGCTTAAATTTAATTTAATTAACTTAAGAATATTTTGTTTAATATTTTTTTTATTAATTTTATAAATTTTTAAGGATCTTAATAAATTTTCAATATGTTCTTTAAAAAACAAAATCTTAGTTGGTTTACCAATAACTCTCATTGTTGTGAAAACTCCATAAGAGTTCCAAAGATCATGAAATTTAATTTCTTTGAAACCTTTATGTAGATAAGATTTTTTTAATAATAAAGTTGCCATTTTCTGTTAAAAAAGATTCTGGATGAAATTGAAATCCATAAACATTATTTTTTAAATCTTCTATACCCATAGGAATATTTGTTTTAGCACATCTCATTGAGATTTTTATATTATTTGATTTAAAAGGCTCAAATAATTTTAAAGAATGATATCTTCCAACTTTAAAAGTCTTATTTTTACTAAATAATTTACTTTCATTTGTAACTTTAACTTTTGATTGATATCCGTGATAAATATTTTTTTGCTGAACAATTTTTCCTTTTTCATTGAATAAAATTTGTTGATAACCGAGACAAATCCCTATTAATTTCTTTTTGCTTTTATATTTTTTATAAATCTTGGATGTAAAAGGATAATCTTTTGGAGATCCTGGTCCAGGCGATAAAACAATTGTATTGCATTGATCTAATTTTTTTTGGTTTATTTTGAAATAATTTGAACAATATACTTCATCAAACTTTGAAAATTGATGTACTACATTCCATGTAAATGAGTCTTGATGATCAATAACATAAATCATTTTAATACAGGTCGAGTAAAGATTTTGCTTTTATATAATTTTCATTAAATTCTTTTTTTGCAGTACTATCCACCACAACTCCTGAAGCTACAGAAATTTCTGATTTGTTTTTATAATTTAATATTGATCTGATTATAATATTGAATCTCATATCTAAATTAAATTTTATTATTCCAAAACTTCCTGTATAAATATTTCGGTTATATTTTTCCTGATTATTTAACAGTTTAAGCGTATTTATCTTTGGACAACCTATTACGGACCCACCAGGCATCATAGCCTTAATAATTTCTATTAGTTTAATATTTTTATTCAAAATACCACCTATAGAACTAACATAATGATATAAATGCTTATATT
>CAJVZX010000063.1 GCA_913020625.1 uncultured Pelagibacterales bacterium | reverse complement strand
AAGCAAACTTTAGATTTAATAACAAAAAGTGAAATATTAAATCAATTAGACAAATTCAAAGAAATCGAAATTCCTAAAAATTTAATTAATCAAGAAGTAGAAATACTTTCTCAAGGGATGAGCAATGAAGAAAAAGAAAAAAATAAATTAGAACATGAAAAATCTGCAAAAAAAAGAATTAAAACTGGTTTAATATTAAATGAATTTGGAGACAAAAATAATATAAAAGTTCATGAAGATGAAATAAAAAGAGAAATTCAAAAACAAATTAATACTATGCCTGGACAAGAAAAAATGGTTATGGAATATTATAAAAAAAACCCATCAGCTTATGCAAGTTTAAGAGGAGGTATTTATGAGGATAAAATTATTTCATTAATTAAAGAAAAGGCTAAATCCCAAAAAAAATCTATTTCTACGGATGAAGCAGAAAAAATTATAATTAATCAAAATAAACAAAGTAATGATACTAAGGCAGTTGAAGCTAAATTAAAAAAAGAGCCATCTAAAAATAAAAAAATATCCAACAAAAAAGCACCAAAACCAAAAAAAGTTAGTAAAAAGTAATTACAAGTTGTATAAGCTTAGAATCACTTTATGTCAGAAAATATTTTTGATAAGCATATGAATACTTTGATACCAATGGTGGTTGAGCAATCTGGCCGTGGTGAAAGAGCATATGATATTTATTCAAGACTTCTTAAGGAAAGAATTATTTTTTTAGTAGGTACAATAAATGACAATGCAGCTTCATTAGTTACCGCACAACTTCTTTTTCTAGAATCTGAAGATCCAAAAAAAGAAATTTATTTTTATATTAATAGCCCAGGAGGTTTGGTCACTGCTGGATTAGGTGTTTATGATACTATGCAATATATAAAACCAGATGTTTCAACATTTTGTATTGGTCAAGCATCATCAATGGGTTCTTTTCTTTTAGCAGCAGGCGCAAAGGGTAAAAGATTTTCACTTCCAAATTCAAGAATTATGGTTCATCAACCATCAGCAGGATTTCAGGGCCAAGCAACAGATATTGAGATTCATGCAAATGAAATTTTATTTTTGAAAAAACGTCTTAATGAAATTTATGCCGATCATACGGGTCGAACTATCGATGAAATTAAAAAAGCTTTAGAAAGAGACAAATTTATGAACCCTAAGGATGCAAAAGAATTTGGATTAATAGACAAAGTAGTAGAAAAAAGAACTTAAACTACTATATTTAGTTTTACTCACAACTCATGCTTGATTATTAACTTATATTTATAATAAAGTCGGTGCATTGATTCGTTTTAAAAATTATGACTAATAAAAATAATAAAAATATTCTTTACTGTTCTTTTTGTGGCAAAAGCCAACATGAAGTTAGAAAACTTATAGCAGGACCAACCGTATTTATTTGTGATGAGTGCGTTGAGCTGTGTATGGATATTATTAAAGAGGAAAACAAAGATGTTTTAGTTAAACATCAAGACGGACTTCCTACGCCAAAAGAAATCTGTGGTGTATTAAATGATTATGTAATTGGTCAAAAAACTGCAAAAGAAATATTGTCAGTTGCAGTTCATAATCATTACAAAAGATTGGATTATGAAAACAAAGGGAATAAAAATGTAGAATTGGCTAAATCAAATATATTATTATTGGGCCCAACTGGATGTGGTAAAACTTTATTAGCACAAACATTAGCAAGAATTTTGGATGTACCATTTACAATGGCAGATGCAACAACTCTTACCGAGGCTGGTTATGTTGGTGAAGATGTAGAAAATATAATTTTAAAACTTCTCCAAGCAGCAGATTATAACGTTGAGAAAGCTCAAAGAGGAATAGTTTATATAGATGAAGTTGACAAAATTAGTAGAAAATCTGAAAATCCTTCTATTACAAGAGATGTTTCTGGAGAAGGTGTTCAACAAGCTTTATTAAAGATTATGGAGGGTACTATAGCAAGCGTTCCACCTCAAGGGGGAAGAAAACATCCTCAGCAAGAATTTTTACAAGTAGATACAACTAATATATTGTTTATTTGTGGAGGTGCCTTTGCCGGTCTTGATAAAATAATTTCTAAAAGAAACAGAGCTACATCAATTGGATTTGGTGCCGATGTTAAAAGCTTAGATAGAAAAAATGTAGGGGAAATAATAAAGAATTTAGAACCAGAAGATTTGTTAAAATATGGTTTAATTCCAGAATTCATTGGTCGATTACCAATAACCGCAACTTTAGAAGACCTAGATGAAGCTTCTTTAATAAAAATTTTAACTGAACCAAAAAATTCTTTAATAAAACAATATAAAGAATTATTTAAATTTGAAGGTGTAAGATTAATTTTTAAAGATGATGCGATTAAAGAAATAGCCAAAAAAGCAATTAATAAAAAAACAGGCGCAAGAGGATTAAGATCTATTCTTGAGGTAGTACTTTTATCCACAATGTATGAATTGCCAAGTCAAGCAAATATAGTTGAGGTTATTATTGAAAAGAGTGCCATAACGGGTCAGGGCAAGCCAATTATAGTTCATTCAAAGAACAAAGATAAAACAGACACGACATCAGCAGCATAATTTTTCAAAATAATAAAATAGTAATTATCTGTTGCAATCTGGATATATATATCCATATTTAGAGCATGGATTCAAAATCTAAAATAATATTACTCCCATTAAGAGACATAGTGGTTTTTCCAAACATGGTAGTTCCATTGTTTGTAGGAAGAGAAAAATCTATCAATGCATTAAATGAAGTTATGAAAGGAGATAAAAAAATTCTTTTAGTAACTCAAAAAAATTCAGAAGTTGATGATCCTAAAAAAGAAGATCTTTTTACTTATGGATGTGAAAGCTCAATACTTCAATTACTCAAATTGCCAGATGGAACAGTCAAAGTTCTAGTTGAAGGTTTTAAAAGAGCAAAAATAAATGAATTTCTAGATAGTGAAAAATATATAACATGTAATATTGAATATTTAATGGATAAATTTCTAACGAGTGAGGATCTATACCCATTAGCAATTACAACAATTAGAAGATTAGAAAAATTATCTTCAATTAATAGGAAGATACCAAGTGAAATTTTAAACAATATAAAGCAATTAAAAGATCCATCTCAAATTGCAGATAATATAGCATCGCATTTAAATACAAATATTAATGAAAAACAAAATTTATTTGAAACATTAGATGTTAAAAAAAGATTAAATATGATTCTTAAAATAATTGAAAATGAAGCTAGCATAATAGGGGTAGAAAAAAGAATTAGAGGTAGAGTAAAAACCCAAATGGAAAAAACTCAAAGAGAATATTATTTGAATGAACAGCTAAAAGCTATTCAAAAAGAATTAGGTGAAATTGAAGATGGCAAAGATGAATCTTCTAGTCTTCATAAGGCGATCTTAAAATCAAAAATGCCAAAAGAAATTACAAAAAAATGTATGACGGAATTAAAAAAATTAAAAAATATGAGTCCTATGTCAGCAGAAGCAACTGTAGTCAGAAATTATCTTGATTGGATGGTTGATTTGCCTTGGTATAAAAAAAATAAGATAAATGGAGATTTAAATAAAGCTGCAGAGATTTTAGATGAAGATCATTTTGGACTAGAAAAAATTAAAGAAAGAATAATTGAATTTTTAGCTGTTCAAAAAAGAATGGA
>CAJVZX010000062.1 GCA_913020625.1 uncultured Pelagibacterales bacterium | reverse complement strand
CTGTTTTTGTCTAATTCTCCTATTAATAAAAAAACAAAAAAAAAAATAATTGCTACATTGGTAATATCTTCTTTGTTAATTTTTAATGCAAGGAATATAAAAAGGATAGACAAAGAAATAAAGATATATAATTCTAGTAGTTTTCCATTTTTTTACATCCCCCAAGGAGATGCTGAATTAATTAATTTAAATGAAGGTATAAATGTTTATATTCCAAAAAATATTGATGGGTGTTGGGCAACAAAGACGCCTTGTGCGGGTGGATTTGATAATATAAAGGCAAAAAAAAAATTTGGATTTAATATTTTTCTTAATAAACATAAATTGAAATAAAAAAACTAAAAATGAATATTTCTTTTGTTATACCTTGTTATAATTGTGAAGGGTACATTCAAAACAATATTTACAAACTTTATAAAAAATTGAAAAGTTTGCAAATCAATTATGAAATCATATTAATTGACGATTATAGTACTGACAAAACATTCCTTAATTTAAATAAATTGAAAAATAATATACCTAAATTAAAGATCTTAAAAAATACAAAAAATTTTGGAAAATCTTTTTCGTTAATAAAAGGCACAAGAGCAAGCAAATACAAACATGTGGTATTTATTGATTGCGATCTTCCTTACTTTAAATCAATCTATAGTATAATTAAATATTTAAAAACAAATGATATGGTTATAGTAAATAGAAGGAAACGTGGAAGTAAATTAAAAAGTTACAAGCTAAATTTTTATCAATTAATGAGGGCTCTTTTAGGTTATTCAATCAATAATTTTATAAGGATATGGTTTAATATAGATATCAGAGACACTCAAGCTGGTCTAAAAGGTTTTGTTAAGCCCAAAAATTTTTCAAAAATTAAATTTACTTCAAAAAGATTTTTTTTTGATTTAGAACTAATTTTGTTATTTTACTTTTCAAAAAAAAAGATTTTTTCGCTACAAACGGTTTATTTTGTTCCGGATGAGAAATCAAATATAAATTTTTTTAATTTAAAAAAAAATTATGAAACATTAATAGAGTTAATTAAAATATGTATGAATTACAAATTATTGAATGAAAAAACTAATAATTTCTTGCGATGATTTAGGTATATCAGAAGAGGTAAATTTGGGGATACAAGATTGTCTTGAAAAAAGAGTGGCAACTTCCTCTTCAATAATTGCTAATGGAGAATTTTATGAACATGCACTTAAAAGTGTTGTTAATCAAGATGTGATTAAATTTTACGGATTACACCTTAATCTGACTGAGGGCAAGGCCCTAAATAAGGGTAGCATTAATATACTTTCGGATGAAAGTAATAAATTTAAAATTTCGTCTCAAAAATATTTTTTATTAAATTTTCTTAAATTAAACAAAACATTTAAAAGTGCAGTATACAATGAATTTAAATCTCAAATCAATAAGGTGTTAAAGGATGGAATTAAGTTATCTCATTTTGATAGTCATGAATACATTCATCATTCACCTTGGATTTTTAAAATAATTAATGATTTAGGAAAGGAATTTAAAATTAATAAAATAAGATTTGTTAATGAAAAAATTATAATAAGAAATTACTTTAAGAATATTTACTATAAATTAAAATCTTTAAATTACTTTAAACATTTCATAATTAATATTTGTAATAAGACAATAAAAAATAATTTTTCATCACCAGATTATTTTTTTGGTATATTAAATTCAGGCAAAATAAAAACGGATGAACTTTTTTCATATTTAGATTGTTTGAATACTGATGTAACAGTAGAACTTTGTGTCCATCCAGCAAATAAATTAGTAGATCAGATTAATATCAAAAAAAACATAAACCAAAGAAATTTCCAAAAAAGTGAAAATAGAATTATTGAAAAAAATTTACTATTAAGTGATAAATTTAGAGATTTTTTAATTCATAAAAAAATTAATCTAATAAATTTTTCTGATATTAATTAATCTCAATACTCTCAACTAAAATTCCAAGATGTCTACCATCAGCACTTTCTAATAAACTAACAGGTGATATCGGATTTTTAATTACAAAATCAACTTTATGAAGTTCATTATTTAAATTTTCTTTTTTCATGGTGATATTAATAAATTGATTATCTTGATTGGTAAAACGGTCAAAATTCAATTTTTTTACTAATTCATCATTAACTTTTATTTTTATATTTAGTTTATCAGCATTGTTTGTCATAACTGATTTAATTTTAAATCTTAATGTATAATCTCTCGGTTCATAGTTTTTAAATTTAAATATTATGTTTGCCTCATTTCCTTCAGTCCATACCCCTAGATCTCCAAGGTTGTGTGTCCAACCTAAGCCAATAACACTATTTTCATCACTTATATGTAATTTCTTTTCTTCTTCAGGAAAAATTTCAACAAAATCAATTTTATTAAATTCATTCCAGTCGTTTTTACTCATTTTATTTTTATAATTTGGAACTAAAATCCACAAATTGTCCCTAAAAAGGAAACCATTATTGGATTTCTTAAATAAAAATTTCAGATTTCTTAAATGATTTTTATCGTTGATAACAAAAACAGTATTTTTTTCTAATTTCTTATTTCTAAAATGCTCATAAGTTTTATTTCTATGTATTGAAGCTTTATTCCTGTTAATTCCTCCCAAGGCGAAAATATCAGTTTTTTTAAAATTTCCATTTAATAATATATCTGCTGTTTGATAAAGAATGTTCGGAGAGTTTTTGAGAAAAGTAATTCTCAAAATTTGAAAGTCTTTTGAAATTAAATTCCATATTGGATCATTAAGAGCATGTTTTTTATTATTTAGAAATATATTCGAATTTACATAATTTTTTAAGCCAGAAGAAATATCTATAATTTGAATAAATAAAATAATAATTAGAATTAATAGTGCATTTTTTTTCTTTTCAATTTTTTTATAAATCAAGACTAAACCAGCTATAAAAATTAAGTAATAAATTGGCCAAAGAAATCGACCTGATACTCTTGCAACACTTAAAGGACCATACAAAAATTTAGGTAATGAAATATCTAGTAATACAAAACTTCCAAAATTAATTTTATTAGAAATTGCTATAATAAAAAAAATAATAATTAATAAATAATACGGTCTATTTTTTTTGAAACTTAACAAAGGATCTCTCCTAACAAAGAAAAAAAATAATAAAATAAAAAATATTATTCCCCCCAATCCCAAATAACTAAAGCCTTCGTACTCCAATCTGTCGACAGGAATATTTGGAAGAAAATTTGACCAAGAAAAATCACTGCTAAAAAATGATGCCGTAGGATTAAAAAAACTTAAAATATTAGCTTTATAAATTCCATATCCATAACGTAGAGAATCTGTCAATGGTATTTCAAAATAACCAAATAAATACATTACAAATAATAAAAAAGAAAAAGGTATAAATATTTCCTTTAATGATTTTAAAAACTTTTTGTTAATTAAAAATTTATCAAATATAAATATAGTGTAAATTAGGGACAACATTAGAGTGAAATAAAAATGTATTAAAGATGATATAGCCAATATTGAAATCCAATAATAAAATCTGATTTTTTCTTTTTTAATTGTTTCGGCAAAAAAAGATGCAAGAATTATCCATTGCCCAACTAATGCAATATGAATTGGAATTCTATAAAATAAAGCTGGTGAGAAAAGAAAAATAAAGCTTGAAATAAATGAGTATTTTTTATTTTGAGTGTAGTGATAAATTATTAAATATGAGAAAAGAAGTTGAAAAAAGAAACACAAACAAATCCAAAAAGAAAAAAATTGAAAATTATTTGGTAAAAAATTTTTAAAAATTTTAAATATAA
>CAJVZX010000061.1 GCA_913020625.1 uncultured Pelagibacterales bacterium | reverse complement strand
AGCTACGCCTCCAGCAATCACAAAAGCACTATTAACTTTTCTATTATTTTCCTTAAACATTGACATAGCTATTTTACTTTTTTCATAAAGAATATTTTCAATTGTATTTTGAAATGAAGCTGCAAGGTTATATTTATCTTTTTTAGAATTTATATTTTTTGAAATTTTAAGAACTGCAGTTTTTAATCCTGCAAATGATAAATTACAACCTCCTCTATTAAGTATAGGTTTTGGAAGTTTAAAATAATTTTTGTCACCTTTTTCAGCAAAAGATTCAATTTGTGGTCCTCCAGGAAACTTTATTCCAATTAACTTTGCTGTTTTATCAAATGCTTCACCTACAGCATCATCTATAGTTGTTCCTAGTCGTTTGTATTTTCCAACGCCACTAACTTCTAAAAATTGAGTGTGACCTCCAGAAATTAAAAGTAACAAATAAGGAAATGAAATTTTATGTATAATTTTAGGACTTAATGCATGACCTTCTAGATGATTAACAGCAACTAATGGTTTATTTAATGAAATTGCCATAGCTTTAGCAATACTAAGCCCCACAGTTAAACATACAATAAGACCAGGACCTGCAGTTGCAGCAATTCCATCGATATTTTTTAAATCGCATTTACTTTTTTTTATTGCTTCATTAATTATTAAGTCAATTTTTTCAGCGTGTGCTCTTGCGGCTAATTCTGGGACTATTCCACCAAACTTTTTGTGTTCTTCCACTTGGCTAGAAACTATATTAGAAAGAATTTCTCCCAAGCCGTCTTCAGTTTCCCTTACAATTGAGGCTGCTGTTTCATCACAACTGGTTTCTATACCAAGAAAGGTTAATTTTTTTTTCATTAATTTATTTTTTTATTTTTTAAAAAAAACAATATAAATTAAATTTATATTTATTACTTATGAAAAATAAAAAAATTATCATTGGTTCAAGAGGAAGTAAATTAGCTCTACTTTATGCAGAAAAAGCCAAAAAAAGTATTTTAAAAAACAATCCTGAATTAAACAAAGATTTATTAGATATTAAAATTATTAAGACAACAGGTGATATAAATCAAACGCAAAGACTTTCTGATATTGGTGGTAAAGGACTTTTTTCAAAAAAAATAGAAGAACAATTATTAAATAAAAATATTGATATTGCAGTGCATGCACTTAAAGATCTTCCATCAATTGAGACAAAAAATTTAATTGTGGATGTATATTTAAAAAGAGCTGATCCAAGAGAGATATTAATTAGTAAAAATAATATAAATTTTTATGAACTAGAAAATAAATCTATTATAGGAACATCTTCATTTAGAAGGGAAGCGCAGATAAAACAATTAAGAAAAGATTTAATTATAAAACTAATTAGAGGAAATGTTGACACAAGAATTAGAAAATTAGAAGGAAATGAATATGACGCTATCATATTAGCATTTGCTGGAGTAAAAATGTTAGCAAAGGAAGAAAAAATTTCACAAATTTTTTCGGTTAAAGAAATTTTGCCAAGTGTTGGACAAGGCATTATTGCAATACAAAGTAGAATAAATGATAAAAAAATCAATAACATAATAAAAAAAGTGAATCATAAAGAAACTTATTTATGTGCCCTAGCTGAAAGAGAAATGTTAAAAGTATTAGAAGGAGATTGTGAAACAGCAGTTGCAGGATTGGCAACCATTAAAAACAAAAAAATATTTTTAAATTGTGAACTTTTTTCTATTGATGGTAAAAAAAAATTTATCTTTAATATTAATGGTAAAAAAAATGAAGCAAAAAAAATTGGACATAAAGCAGGTTTAAATTTAATTTCTCAAGCTGGAGATAGTTATAAAGTAAATAAATAATGAATATTATAATTACCAGACCAATTGACGATTCTTTAGAAATAATTTCTAAATTTAAAATTTTGGGCCATACAGTGATTCATTTACCATTATTAGATATTAAAAAAATTTCATATAAAACTATTAATTTTAATAATTATAAAGGAATAATATTTACAAGCACAAATGCAATTAAATTTTTAGATACAAAAAATATACCAAAAAACATTTTATGTTATTGTGTTGGCGATGTAACAGAGCAAAAAGCTCGTTCAATTGGATTCTTAAATGTAATTTCAGCAAGCGGTAATATTGAAGCACTTAAAGAGTTAATTTTTAGAACACATGAAAAAAAAGATGGAAGATTAATCTATGTAAGTAGTGAATTTATAACAATGGATTTAGATAAAATATTAATTGCAAATGGTTATAAAGTTGATCGGGTAATTAATTATACAACAACACCAATTGAATATATAAATGAAAATATAATAAATCAGTTAAAGAATAATCCAGCAGATATTATGTATGTTTACTCTGAAAAAAGTGCAATTAACCTTAAAAACCTAATTAAAAAGTATTCATTAGTTGATGACTTGATCAATTGTAATTTAATGTGTATCAGTGAAAAATCATCCAGAGTTTTAAGTAGTTTAAAATGGAAAAAAATTTTTATATTCAACCCTGGAGAAGAAGAATTTTTATTGTATAAAATTTAATTATGGAAATATTTCAAAACTTTTCATCTCTATTTATTCAGGTTTGGAATAAAGGTATTTTAGGTGTAGATATTTTTCAAATTTTAATTGGCTTATTAATATTTTTATTATTTTTACTGTTTAGAGGTTTAATAAGTAAATTTATCATAAAAAAATTAGAAATTATTGCAAAAAGAACTACCAATAAATTAGATGACACTTTTGTTAAAGCAATGGAGGGTCCTACCAGGTTTCTTCCAATTGTTATTGGTTTTTTTATAGCAAGCTATTATATGGATTTTTCTGATGAGAATCTTAGTTTTATAGAAAATGTCAATAAAACATTAATTACCATATTAATTTTTTGGGTGATGCATCAATTTATAGAACCTGTTTCCTATTTATTAGCAGGACTTGATAAAATATTAACCCGAGAATTAATTGGATGGATTATTAAAGCATTAAAAATTTTAATTTTTATTTTAGGTGCAGCTGCAGTTTTAGAACTTTGGGGAATCAAGATAGGACCAATAATAGCGGGATTGGGTTTATTTGGTGTGGCTGTTGCTTTAGGAGCTCAAGATTTATTTAAAAATTTAATTTCAGGTATTTTAGTATTAGTTGAAAAAAGATTTAAAGTTGACGATTGGATAATTGTTGAAAATGTAATTGAGGGAATTGTTGAAAAAATAGGTTTTAGATCCACTGCTGTAAGAAAATTTGATAAATCAATAGCAATCATTCCTAATTTTCAGTTTGCAGAAAATGCAGTGATAAATGTTAGTCAAACTACAAATTGGTTAATAAGTTGGATAATTACACTTCAATACGACACAACAATTGATCAACTTAAAACAATAAGAAATGAAATTGAGAGTTATATAAAACAAAGCGAGGATTATAATACTAAGCTTGGCTATGCTGTAAGAATAGATAAGTTTTCAGATAGTTCTATTGATATGTATATACGTTGTTTTACTAAAACTGATGATTGGGATGAATGGTTGGCTGTTAAAGAAAGGCTCGTGATTGTAATAAAACAAATTGTAGAAAAAAACAAAGCATCATTTGCATTTCCGAGTCAATCTATTTATATCGAAAAAAAATAATGCAATCATTATTTTATTTATTAATCCAGATTTTGGATCTTTATTGGTGGATTGTTATTATTAATGTAATTATAAGCTGGCTAATAGGTTTTAATGTTTTAAACACTCAAAATAGATTTGTGTTTATGATATTTGATTTTACTAATAGATTGACCAATCCTATTTTAAATAGAATAAGAAATTTTTTACCAAATTTTGGAACTATAGACGTTTCACCTGTAGTATTACTTTTAGCTTTATGGTTTATTAAGTCATTAATGTATGAATATTTGAGACCTGCAATGTTAGGATAAATTTATGTTAAAAATTGATGGAAAA
>CAJVZX010000060.1 GCA_913020625.1 uncultured Pelagibacterales bacterium | reverse complement strand
TCTCAATTGATTTTAACATATTTTTCATTTTTGATGGAAATAAGGCATATAAAATACCTTCAATAAAAAGTAGAAGACCAAAAGCAATTATAAGCTCTCTCATAGTCTTAAGTTTTAATTAGTTTTTTTAATACTTCCAAAAAATTTAAAAAAGTCGCTGTCTGGGGATAAAATTAGTGATGTATCACCACCAATTAATGCTCTTTCATAAGCTTGCATTGCTCTATAGAATGCAAAAAATTCAGGATCTCTACCAAATGCATCTGCAAATATTTTATTTCTTAGGCCATCTCCTTCACCTTTCATAATCTCAGATGCTTTATTGGCATTTGCTAAAATTACAGTTACTTCTTTATCGGCTGTTGATGTAATTGTTACTGCCATTTCTGCACCTTTTGCTCTAAATTCTTTTGCTTCTCTTTCTCTTTCAGTTTGCATTCTTCTATAAATTGCTTCACTATTTGCTTGGGGAAGATCCGCTCTTTTAATTCTTACATCTACAATTTTAATTCCAAAATTTTCTGCCTCTGTATTTACGCCTTCTTGTATTAAAGTCATTTGTTTAGTTCTATCTTTAGACAATAGAGTTTGTAATTCTTGCTTACCTAGCACACTTCTCAGTCTTGAGTTAATAATTGTTGCTAGTCTTGATCTTGCAACTCTTTCATTGCCTACTGATATATAAAATTTTAAAGGATCCACAATTTTAAATCTTGAAATAGCATCAACGATTAGACGCTTTTGATCAGATGCAATTACTTCTTCCGGTGGAGTATCTAAATTCAATATTCTTTTATCAAGAAAAACTACATTTTGTATAAAAGGAATTTTAAAATTTAATCCAGGTTCTGAAATAATTTGCTTTGGATTACCAAATTGCAAAACAATAGCTTGATTTATTTCTTTAACAATAAAAATTGAAAAATAGCTAATTGCAGCAATAACTATAATTATGGGTAATATAATTTTTTTCATTTTAATTTGTCTTCTTTTTTTTTAATTCTGGCAAAGGCAAATATGGAACAACTCCTGAACTTGCATTCTTATCAATTATTACTTTATCTATGTCAGCTAAAACTTTTTCCATTGTTTCTAAATACATTCTTTCTTGAGTAACCACTTTTGCTTGTGCATATTCATTGTATATTGCAATAAATCTACTTGCTTCACCCTCAGCTTGTGCAACAACTTTTTTTTTATAAGCTTCTGCAGCTTGTAAAATTTTAGCAGCCTCTCCTCGGGCTCTTGGTATTACATCATTTCTATAAGCTTCAGCTTCGTTTTTAGATCTTTCCATATCTGCTCTTGCTGCTTGAACATCTCTAAATGCATCTATTACTTGATCTGGTGGATCGGCTTTTTGAGTTTGTACTTGGGTAATTTGAATTCCAGATTCATATTCATCCAATATGCTTTGAATAATTTCTTGTGTTTCAATTTCTATTTTGGATCTTCCTTCAGTTAGGATAGATTGGATATTACTTTTTGCTATAACTTCTCTCATTGCTGTTTCTGATGCGGCTTTAACAACTGTTGAAGGATCTTGTATTTTAAATAAAAATTTACCTGCATCTTTAATAACCCAGAAAACAGAAAAATCGATATTAACAATATTCTCATCTCCCGTTAGCATTAAACTTTCTTCGGCCACATCTGCAACTCCAGTTGATCCAAATCCAGTATCTCTTTCGGATCTAAATCCTATATCCATTCTATTCACTTTGGTTACTTTAGGAGTAAGCACTGTTTCAATTGGATAAGGAAAATGATAATTTAATCCTGGTTGAGTTGTTGAAGTAAACTTTCCAAATCTCAAAACAACCCCCTGCTCATCTGGCAATACTCTATACAGTCCACTTAATCCCCATATGACGATTAAAATTGACACAACTAAAATTATAGGTAACCCACCAGATTTACCCCCTGGTAAATATTTATTTATAAATTCTTGAATTTTTTTTATAACTTCATCTATGTTTGGTGGAATGGGACCTCTTCCAGATCCATTTCCACTTCCTGGGGGTGTACCCCATGGACTTTGACCACTACTTTTAAATTCATCAAAATTAGTCTTATTGTTGTCGTTTTTAATTTCGTCCATGACATTGTATATAATGTTTTTGTAATGAAAAACAAGATAAGATAAAAAATGGATAAAAAGACAACAGGGCTTAGTGAAGCAATGAAGGCAAAAATGGCCCCGAAACGCTTTACAAAAAATCCAATACCAGGAACAAAATTTACCATTGCTGTTTCAAGTGCAAAAGGAGGAGTGGGCAAATCTACTTTTGCTTTAAATTTATCAATCGCGTTAAAAAATCTTGGATATAAAGTCGGACTACTTGACGCAGATATTTATGGACCTTCTCTTCCTAAAATGATGAATATAACAACTAAACCCGAAATTGATGGAAAAAGTTTAACCCCAATTAATAAATATGACATTCAATGTATGTCAATTGGTTTTTTGGTTGACGAACAAACTCCAATGATTTGGAGAGGTCCAATGGTCACAAGTGCTATTAAAACATTTACTCAAAAAGTTCTATGGAAAGATCTGGATTTTTTAATTGTTGATATGCCTCCAGGCACTGGAGATACACAATTAACTTTTTCACAAGAGATTAAAATTGATGGAGCAATTATTATTTCGACTCCTCAAGAAATTGCACTTTTAGATGTAAAAAGGGGAATTAAAATGTTCGACAAGTTAAATGTAAAAATTATAGGTTTGGTAGATAATATGAGTCACTTTGAAACTGAGGATGGAAAAAGTTATGCTATTTTTGGTGAAGGAGGAGTTGAAAGAACAGCAAAAGAATTTAGTAAAAACTTTCTTGGAAAAATTCCAATTAATGCTGATATAGGAAAAGCAGCAGATAGTGGAAAACCTTTAGTTGAAGTAAATCCTAACCATGAAATTTCAAAAATATATTTACAAATAGCTGAAAAAATTAAATTATCTTTTCAGTAAAACCAAAGGATTCCATTAACTCATTCCACTCCCTTTTTGATAAATTTGAATTTTCAAAATTACAAGCTTGTCCTTTAATCATTTTTTCAATTACCAATTTACTCTTCGATGATAATTCTAATCCTCCAACTCGATAGTCAACAAATGCTTCATAGGCTATCGGCACCCACTTTTTTACTGTTTTAAGCATAGCATCTGCATATGTTCTAATTTCATATTGGGCATGGTTGTCTGTTCTTAAATTTAAAAAATTAAGTAAATTTAATAAATCTGTTTTCCAATACCATTGTGTATAGGTATTCAAGGTTAAATTCATTCTTGCTAGTTCTCTAGCCAATCCATCTTTACTTTCATCAATTGTTGTTCCATCAAATCGCTCATTTAACATTTCTTCATAATTTTTATATGTTCTTTCTGCATCTTGCTTTAACATATCCAATATTGCATCTGCTTGTTTTCCATTAATTAAATTGCCTCTGCCTTGTCTATTATTTTTTGATTGTGCTGCTAAATGTTCTTTTGCTGGAAGATAAAATTCTTTATCTAAAATTGAATATCTTGCTGAATATTCATTTACATTGGCTGTTCGATGTCTAATCCATTGTCTTGCTACAAATATTGGTAATTTAACATGATATTTTATTTCGCACATTTCAAATGGTGTAGTGTGTCTGTGGCGCATCAAATATTTTATTAAACCGCTATCTGTGGAAACTTTCTTAGTTCCCTTTCCATATGAAACTCGTGCTGCTTGAACAATTGAACTATCTTCTCCCATATAATCTACAACTCTAATAAAACCATGATCCAATACAGAAATAGCTTCATATAGTATTTTTTCCAGTTCAACAGAAACAGTTCTTTTAGTCATATTTTGCTGAGATTGTTGTTCTAAAATTTCTTTTTTTTGTTGATCAGTTAACTTCATAGAAAATTATTGAATCTTATTAATTAAGTTTTATATTAAGTGAGTTGGTTTTCCAACTATGACGATAAACGAATTTCGTAATAAGCATTGCGGACGTGGGGGCAGTACCCACCACCTCCACCATTTACAACTTATGGGGGTGAACTAGGATCGACGGATGTCTAAAGGTTATTCTTTCGTTCGGGATTGTTCCACCGTGACGGGCTAAATTATAATTGCAAATACTAAATTTGCTCTCGCTGCTTAATTAACTT
>CAJVZX010000059.1 GCA_913020625.1 uncultured Pelagibacterales bacterium | reverse complement strand
GGAATTAATCTTTTGTAGCTATTTGTTGTTGAATTTGAAAAAGCATTAATTGCTTTTGCATGTTTAAGGATTCCTCCAATATAATGTAATGCAGTATCAGATAGTCCAGCATATTTATTGCCCGAAAATAATGCACTACTACCTTTCCAAAGAGATTGATGGACATGCATTCCTGAACCATTATCTCCTTTAACAGGCTTTGGCATAAAGGTTGCTGTTTTACCAAAAGAATGAGCAACCATATGAACTCCATATTTGTAAAGTTGCATATTATCACCTTGAGTAGTTAAAGTATCAAAGTACATACCAAGCTCATGTTGGCTAGGAGCTACTTCATGATGATGTTTTTCTGCTTTAATACCCATATCTCTTAAAGCTTTTAAAAACTCACCTCTCATATCTTGAGCTGCATCAACTGGTGGAACAGGAAAATAACCACCTTTAATACCTGGACGATGTCCCATGTTTCCATTTTCATATTTTTTTCCAGTATTGTAAGGTCCCTCGGAACTATCAATCATGAAACTAGTTTCATTCATGTCATTTTTGTATCTTACATCATCAAATACAAAAAATTCTGCTTCTGGTCCAAAATAGGCTTTATCACCGATACCAGAAGATTTTAAATAAGCCTCAGCTTTTTTTGCTGTGCTTCTAGGATCTCTTTCATAAGCAGTTTTTTTAACAGCATCCAAAACATCACAAAATAAAACTAAAGTTGTGTGTGAAGTAAATGGATCAATTACCTGTCTACTTAAGTCTGGCTTTAAGATCATGTCAGATTCATTAATTGCTTTCCATCCTGCTATAGAAGAACCATCAAAGAAAATGCCATCATTTAACATGGCTTCATCAACCATTTTTCCATCCATGGTAACATGCTGTAATTTTCCTCTTGGGTCAGTAAACCTTAAGTCTACGTACTCTATTTCTTTGTCTTTCATCAACTTTAAAACTTTACTTGTGCTCATAAATTCTTCCTTATAACTTATATATGGTCGTAAATAACAGAATAACTATTAATAAAAATATTCTTTTATTAGATATCAGCCATGCATAATATACATAACATACATAAAGATTTATGAAATGAAAGCAAATCTGAAAATAAATTTACCATCACAATGGTTACACAACTTCCCATGGAAGAAAAAAAAAGACCATAAGTATAGTCGAGGTAAATTGATAATAATCGGTAGCAAAGTTAATATGACAGGTTCCACGATTTTAAGTGCAGAAGCGGCATTAAGAGTGGGTGTTGGCTCAGTAAAATTAGTTTGTTCAAAAAAAACACTACCAATATATTCTTCAAAATTTCCTTCAGTTTTGAAAGAGGAAATAAATAACCTCAATTCTTTCAAAAAATTTGTAATTAGAGAGAAAAAGTCAATTTTTTTAATTGGTCCAGGGGCAGGATCTAATCAGCTAACAAAACAAAAAACAAAAATCATATTAAAAAATACTAAATTTGCAGTTCTGGATGCTGATGCTTTAACATGTTTTAAAAAAAACCCAAAAGAACTTTATAAATTAATAAATAAGAATACAATTATAACACCTCACATAAAAGAATTTCACACCATATTTCCTACGATTAATAAAAAATATTCAAATTATCAAAAAATTATTGAAGCTAAAAAAATATGTAAATGCAATATTGTATTAAAAGGATCAAATACACTCATATGTTCTTCACAAGGAAATATTGTTTTAAATAAACATACATCTAATGAATTAGCAGTTATTGGAACTGGTGATGTACTAAGTGGAATAATTTCAAGTTTAATTGGAAAAAGTAAATTAAATAACTTTTTGGCATGTTGTGCTGCTGTTTGGATACATGGAGATATTGCTAAAAAATTTGGATCTGGCTTAATTGCTGAAGATATTGTTAAAGGTATACCTAACACTTTGAAAAAATTAAAGAATGGAAAATTTACTAGAAAAAGAAAGCGTTAAAAGAGTAAGCGAATTTTTGAAAAAATTTAATTCATCTTTGAGCGTAATAATTTTAGAACAAACTGCAAGAACAGCAAAGGATGCTGCCAATGCACTTAAATGTGAGGTTGGTGCAATAGTTAAAAGTTTAGTATTTAAAGCTGAAGACTCTTTCTTGTTATGTCTGGTTGCAGGTGATAAAAGATGTTCTCTAAATAAAATTAAAAAAATACTAAATAAGAAAGATGTTTGTATGGCGGATGCAGTGCAAGTAAAATCTCAAACTGGATTTTCAATAGGTGGAGTTTCTCCAATAGCTCATTTAAATAATCTAAAAATATTAGTAGATAGTTCTTTAAGTAGATTTAACAATGTATTTGCAGCAGCAGGACACCCTAACTGCGTCTTTAAAATAACTTATTTGGATTTGATTAAAATTACTAACGGTACTGAGAAAGAAATAACTGAATGAGACAACCTACACCTTTAGATTATATAGTACTTACAATACTAGCTTTAATTTGGTCTTCGGCCTTTTTTAATATTAAAATTGCCACTTACTCATATGGTCCGATAAGTATTGCATTTTTAAGAATTTTATTTGGTGCCTTACCACTTCTTTTAATTTGTTTTTTTAAAAAAATTAAAATTGAAGCATTTTCAAAAGATTGGCATTGGTTTGCTTCAATAGGAATTATTAATCTGGTCATACCTTTTTTTATGATAGCTTATGGAGTTAAAAACGTTCAAAGTAACCTGGCTGCAATTTTAATGGCAACTACGCCTTTAACCGCAACAGTTCTAGCTCATTTTTTTACTGATAATGAAAAGTTTAATTTTATGAAAATTATCGGAGTATTAATTGGTTTTTCAGGAATTGTATATTTATTTTCTGATGAAATTCTTATTAATAAAAATAACTTTTTTTCAGCTTTAATGATACTTGTTGGCTCATGTTTTTATGTCATTGGTGGTTTATTAACTCTTAAAATTAAGCACAAAAAAAATGAAAATGTAACAGCTTCAATTTTAATTTGGGCATCTATATTTATTTTACCTATGAGCATAATACTGGGTTATTTAATTCCTTCAGAAGCTTTATTATTTAAACAAGATTTGCACTTGTCACATAGAATGGACTCAACTATTTCATTAATTTACTTAGGCATCATAGCAACTGGAATTGCTTGGGTAATTAGATTTAGAATATTAAAAAATAATGGTTTAGTTTTTCAAGCTCAAGTAGCTTATTTAATACCAATCTTTGGAGTTATATTGGGTTTTATATTTTTAGGAGAATTAATAACTTATAAAGTATTAATTTCTCTCGTTTCTGTAATAATTGGAATTTATTTAGTTAAAAAATCTACAAATAAATCTGAAATTAAAGCGACTGTATAATACAATCTATAGTTTAATTCCTTAATATTACACGTGAAAAATTATTTTAATTTTGCTATTTCTTTAATGTGAGAGGGTCTTATTTCGCAGCAGCCACCTAATATTGTAGCACCATTTTTCATAAATTTATTTACATATTCGTAGAACTTAGATTCATTTAAATCAGTATTTTTTCCTAAAACAGTAGTTGGATTGCCTGCATTTCCCCACTCATCTTTAGAGGCAACAGTATAACCTTCTGGTATTTTTTTAAATGCATTTAACTTAAATCCATATGGTATATCTAGTTTTTGCAAATCATTAATAACCATCTCATATGCTCCAGGAGAAATACAAGCCATAATAATACCAAGCCAGTTATTATTTTTATATTTTTTGACTATATCTACAACTTTTTCACCAGAAGGAAGTTGGCCATTATCTCTTAGATGAATACCAACCAGAACTGGTAAATTATATGTTTCAATTACTTTAAGTGCAATTTCACATTCTAATCCACTACTCATCACATCGAGATAAAAAAAATCAATTCCATGTTTAAGAAGTTTAGCTTGGTCGTAAAAATTTTTTTTTATTAAATCTAAATCCTTTCCTAAATCAGAGCTATAAGTTTGATTTTGATTAGGCAAACCACCAGCAATTAAAACTTCTTTTTTTGAGATATCTCTTGCCCTTTGGGCTAGCTCAACTGCTTTAATATTTATTTTTTCAAAATATTTTTCACAATCATTCTGGATTAATCTATTTCTTCGAGCAGTAAATGTTGTGGTAACTATTACTTCAGCTCCAGCATTTATAAAATCTAAATGAGTATCAACAACC
>CAJVZX010000058.1 GCA_913020625.1 uncultured Pelagibacterales bacterium | reverse complement strand
ATACAAGTGAAAATGTTGAATTTGCAATTAAACTTCAAGATGGAGTTTTAGTTCCAGTAGACTCACATTTTCCAGTAGAAAAATTTAAAGCCATTGATGATGCTTATCAAGCAAATGATAAAAAAGCTGCCGTAGATGCAAGAACAAAATTAGCTAGTGCTTTTAAAGCTAAAGCTAAAAGTGTTAATGAAAAATATATAGTTCCACCAAAAAGCACAGACTTTGCAATTGTTTATGCTCCAACTGAAAGTTTATTTTCAGAATTAAGCTCATATCAAGATCCAAGTACTAAAGAATTATTAACTCAAGAACTAATGAGAAAGCATAAAATTGTAATTTTAGGACCTAATACACTTTCAGCTTACTTGCAATCTTTACACATGGGATTTCAAACTCTTAAAGTTCAAAAACATGCAACTGAAATTTACGATCATCTAAGAAATATTAGTACAAGATTTTCTAAACATTTTGAAAATGTTCTTGTTCTTAGAAAAAAACTAGAGGAAGCAATGGGTGTGGTTGATAGTTTTGGAAAAGATGCAAGATCAATTACTCGGACACTAGAAAACATAAAAGATCCCGAGCAAGTTGAAATAGCTGCTAAAACAGAAAATGTAGAAAAATTTGTTGACCACTCAAAACAGCTTAAAAATTAATTTTAATTTTAATCCAATAAGACCTATAAGTTACTTCATGGAGAGGAACTCTAAATTTACATATCCAAAATCAACACGATCCATAATCAATGGTTCAAGACATTATTTAATTGATAACTCAAGATTACCAAGTGTAACTTCTATTTTATCAGCTACCAAAAGCGATGAAGATAAAGCAGGCATTGCAGCTTGGAAAGAAAGAGTAGGTCACAAAGAGGCAGAAAGAATTAAAATTGAAGCCTCAAACAGAGGCAGTTCAATGCATGCATTTTTAGAAAAGTATTTATTGGACAAATTAAATATGGATCTTTTAGAAGAAGATAATCAAGCTAAAAAAATGGCTGAAAAAATTATTGAAAACGGAATTAAAAATAAACTGTCTGAGATATGGGGAGTAGAGGCCACTTTATATTATCCAAATAAGTATGCTGGAACAGCAGATTGTATTGGTGTTTATGAAGGTAAAGAAACAATTGTAGATTTTAAACAAAGCAATAAACCAAAAAAAAAGGAATATATTTTTGATTATTTTTTACAATTAGGAGCTTACTCCTTAGCGCATAATATTATTTATAATTCAAAAATAACTCAAGGTGTGGTTCTACTTTGTACAGTAGATAATTTATTTCAGGATTTTAAAATTGAAGGTGAGCAACTAATTCAATTTCAAAATAAATTTCTAGAAAAAGTTGAACAATTTTATGACCAGTTAGAAACGAATTAGAGTTTGACTTTAAGAGAAATTAATATAATTTATAAATTAACAAACTTTGCTACTTGTTTAGATGCGAGTTTCCTTTCTCAAACTTTCATCACAAATAGCATTATAAATTAAAGGAATGTAAGTGAATTTAGCTATTTGGGATATAGAATCGAGCAGTGCCAGTACTGATTTTGGAAGCATCATTGAAATAGGTGGTATTTTAATAGATGAAAATTTTATAGAAAAAGATCGTTTTAATTTAAGATGTAGGCTTCCGGAAGGTGAAATTCCTCAAGCAATGGCATTAATTGTCAATAAAACTAGCGTTGATTTGCTTACCAAGAGTAATTTAAGTCACTACCAAATGCTAAGTGAAGTTGAAAAAATTTTTAAAAAATGGAGTCCTGCAATTTTTTTAGGTTGGTCAAATATAGGATTTGATGATGAGATGATAAGAAAAGAATTTTTTAGAAGCATTCGTTATCCATATCTTACCAATGCATCGCCAAATAAAAGGCATGATGGACTTAATATTGCAAGGGCAGCCTATGCAATAGATAACAGCGTATTAAAAACAGAAATCAATGCAAAAGGTAATGCAGTGATGAAGCTGGAATCTCTTGCAAGAAATAATGGCTTTGAGGTTTCAGGTGCGCACTCAGCTATTTTTGACGCAGAATTGACGATAAAAGTTTTGAGCTTAATCAAAAAAAAACAACCGCAAACTTGGGATGCTTTTTTAAAAACAGGCAATAGAGATGACACAGAAACAATTATTAAAAAAGAAAATATAATAACTCTTAATGAATATTTTTATGGAAAAAGTCGTCTATATTTATGTGCACCCCTTCATCCAAATGCTTGCATTCATCCAGTTTATAAATTCGGTCAAGTTGTGGACTTGAGAGTAGATGTTAAGCCTTTATTAAAACTTTCTATTTCTGATTTAAAAGTAGAGATAAAAAAAACTCCAAAATTTTTAAGAACCATAAGATCAAATAAAGCACCAATCATTCTTGATGCAAGTTATGGAAAGCAAGTAGAACCTTATAATGCAATAGATCCAGCGCTAATAAAAGAACGTGCAGAATTAGTAAAAAATAATGAAAAATTTTCTCAAAATGTACTTAATGCTGTAAAGGAAATAGCAGAAGAAAAGCAACAAACAGCTACTCAAGAAGATATAACAGCGGAGGAAAGTATTTATACAAGGTTTACATCTAAAAAAGATACATTGTTGTTTTCAAAATGGCATGATTCAACATGGAAAGATAAATTGATAATGCTTGATAAATTTGAAGATGATCGTTTGGTTGGTTTCGGTAAAAAAATTATTTATCAGGAATCTCCATCTACTCTGCCTGAAACCATGTATAAAAAAATTAGAAGAGAAATTGCTGAAAGAATATTAAGTGAAGAAAAAGAAAAATGGTGGACTTGTAAAGAATTTTATTTTGAATGTGATAATCTAAGAGAAAAATTTACTAATGAAAAGGATGAAAAAAAATTAAAATTTTTAGATGAGCTTAATGCTTTCGTAGAAGGAGTTGAAAAAAAATACAGAGAGGCTTAGATAAAAAATTATTTATTAATTCTTGACTTTTTTTTTTTTAAAACTAAACAGTAGATATGGCATTTATTACAAGCACTGATGATTTATTTGAAGATGAAATCATGAAATCTCCTTCAGCAGTAGTTCAGTTCAGTGCCACATGGTGTGGTCCTTGTCAGGCCCTTAAACCAATTATGGAAAAAGTTTCTGATGAAATGTCTGATAAATTTAAATTTTATTATCACGATATTGACTCTGCTCCCAACTCTCCAACAAAGTTTGGTGTGAGAGGTGTTCCAACTGTAATGATTTTTAAAAATGGTCAGCTAAAAAGTACAAAGGTTGGTTCAGTTCCTGAGTCAACAATGAAAGCTTGGTTGACTGAAAACGCTTAATTCATATTCAAAACTTCCCCACAGAAATATAAACTACCGGTTATTAATATAAGAGCATTTTTTTCTTTATCGGAAATACTATTTATAGCATCGGTTATTGAATTTGATGTGCTTGATTTAATTTGAAGCTGATCAATAATTCTTTTTAAATCTTCTTTAGAGATTGCATTCTTTTGTCCAACTATATTTAACGCTGTAATAGACTCAACAATATCTTTGAAACAAGAAATATATGATTTGTGAGATTTGTTAGCCATCATTGCTAAACACATAAATACTTTTCTATGACCATAGTTTTTTTTAATATGTTTACTTAATGATAAAGCAGCAATTTCATTATGAGCTCCATCTAATAGAATTGTATTATTTTTTGCAATTTGTTTTAATTTTCCATCCTTAATTTCTTGAAGTCTTGCAACATTTTTTATTTTTGCAATTCCATTTTTGATATGTTCATCACTAACTTTAAACTGCTCAAGGCTTCTTACAGTTGCTATAGCTGTTGTAATATTTGAAATTTCAGATTGGGCAAAATTTGTACAGGGTAGTTTTAATCCACCATATTTATCTTCATAATAGAAAAAATTATTTTCACTTAAAGAGTAATTATAATTTTTTTTAAAGAAAATTTTATTCGATTGATTTTTCTCTATTGATTTTTCAATTTTATCAATAATTTGTTGATTATATTGTTCTGCAACAATTATATTAGAATTTAATAGTTTTGAGGTTTTTTCGAATATAATTCTATCTATTGTTCTATCATTTTCAGGTAGCCACTCTAAATGATCTTTATGAATTATAGTTATTACTGAGGCCAAGTTATTATTAAAAACATTCGTGGCATCAAAATTATGAAAAAGCCCTGCCTCAACAAGGGTAATATTGTTTTTATATTTTACACAGCCTTTTATGAAGGCAGC
>CAJVZX010000057.1 GCA_913020625.1 uncultured Pelagibacterales bacterium | reverse complement strand
GTAAATAACGACCCCTATTAGGACTAAAATTATGTATGATAACGAATCTTGCATAATGCGTAAGATATACGCATTCTTTCCAGATTCAAATAAGATTACTCTGAATTGAAAAAGAGTAAGATTGTGTATATCTTTATATTTAAATATTATGATTTTGGATGAAAAAAATTATAATTTTCTTCTTTAGTTTCTTGTTCCTGTCAGCTAGCGCAAGCAGCCATGTTACCCACTATCAACAATTTAAAAGTATTGAAATGGAGATATTTAGAAATGATAAACTAATAGGTATTAATAATTTTTACTTTTCAAAAGAAAATGACTTAATGAAAGTAAAAAATATTGTTCAATTTAAAGTAAGCGTTGCCGGAATAGATTTAATGAAAGTTGATAGTAAAAGTTCAGGAATTTATAAAGATGATATGCTTATAAAGTTTAACTCAAAAACTAAGCAAAATGACAAAGATAAATTTGTAAATTTATATTTAGATCAAAATCAATTTGTAATTGACGGATCGTCATTTAGTGGAAAAACTTCATCAAACTATATAATTGGAAATTACTGGAACCACAGTGTGGTAAAAAGTGCAGCACAAATATCACCATTAAGTGGAAGTGTAAAAAAACAAAAAGTAAAATTCTTAGGAAAAGAAAACATCACATTATATGGAAATAATTATTCCACTTTACACTTTAAAATACTATCTTCAGAGGATTTACCTGATGATAAAAAAATCAATTTAGATATATGGTATGATGAAAAAACTTTACTTTTATTGAAAGTATCTTACAAAAAACTAGGATTATGGGAATATCGATTAAAAAATTATGAATAAAGTTGGGCTCTATTTCTTTTTTGTTTAAAATTATTTTTAAAACCAAATTTTTTCTTTCCTCTATCTCTAAAACCAAACTTGTTTTTTCTACTCTTAAAATTATTTTTATTTTTTTTATGTTTGCCAAATCTTGAAAATTTTTTATTTTTTCTATAATTAAATTTTTCAGGACCATTAAATTCTGAATGCATATTTGGATTAATAAGTCTCTGTATTTCTTTCCACATTTGCTTATCGTTTGGAGTAAGAAATGTAAGTGCACAACCTTCTTTTCCAGCTCTAGCTGTTCTTCCTATGCGATGAATAAAATCTTCAGCCACTTGCGGTAAATGATAATTAATTACATGTTGAATAGATGGCACATCTAAACCTCTAGCAGCAAGCTCTGTGCTTATAAGAATTCTTAGTTTTCCTGAACGAAACGCTGTTAGTGTTCTTTGTCGTTTTGATTGTCTTAAATTTCCATGCATAGTGTCACATTTATGTCCATCACGACAAAGTCGATCTACCATTTTGTCTGCACCTCGTTTTGTTTTTACAAACACTAGAATGGATCCTTTTCTTTCATAAAGTTGATCCAATAATTTATTATATTTATCAGCCTCCTTTACTTGTATGATTTCTTGTTTTATCTTTGAAATTGGTTTTGTTGTAGATCCAACACTTATTCTAACTGGTTCACTTAGATATTTTTCTGCAATTCTAATTATATTTTGCGGCAAAGTTGCTGAAAATAATAATGTTTGATGTCTTTTTGGAATAAATTTTAATATTTGTTCTATTTGAGGAGCAAATCCCATATCCAGCATTCTATCAGTTTCATCAAGAACTAAAAAATATGTTTCATGTAATCTTAAACTTTTTCTTTTTAAATGATCATTAAGTCTTCCAGGTGTTCCGATAATTAATCTTGGTCTTCTACTTAATTGTTTTAGTTGCCTTTGCATTGACTCTCCACCAATAAGTACAGCTGATTGAATGTTCATTTTATTTTCAATTAAATCATTGAGAACTTGTCCAACTTGAACTGCTAACTCTCTTGTGGGACAGATAATAAGTGCGCTACTAGCTTTATCTATCAGCAATTTATTTAGACACGCAATTCCATAACAAAGTGTTTTTCCAGTGCCAGTTTGTGCTGTTCCCAAAATATCTTTCCCATTGAGAGCCTGTGGTATTGCTTCTGATTGGATTGGCGTAGGAACTTTAAAGTGCATTCTTGCAATAGAGTGTCTTAAAGACTCATTTAAATTTAATTCTAAAAAGTTTTCCATTTATGTTGGTCTATCTACACTTTTCTTTGAATAGAACAAGAACAAATAGTTAAATTTAACTTTTCAAATATCTAAATTACTTTATAAAGCGCTTATTAATGAAAAAAAAAATTAGAAATATCACAATAATTGCTCATGTTGATCATGGCAAGACAACTATAATTAATTCCCTAATGAAACAATCAGGGCTTTTCCGTGAGAACGAAAAAGTTGAAGAACGATTAATGGATTCTGGAGAATTGGAAAAAGAACGAGGAATTACCATACTTGCAAAACCAGCATCTATTTATTGGAAAGACTCAAGAATTAATATTATCGATACACCTGGGCACCGTGATTTTGCTGCAGAAGTTGAGCGTGTATTAAGTATGGCAGATGGAGCGCTATTGCTTATTGATTCTGCTGAAGGTGTAATGCCACAAACCAAATTTGTATTAGCAAAAGCTCTTAATCAAGGATTAAAACCAATAGTGATAATTAACAAATTAGATAAAGCTAACCAAAGGGCTGATAAAGTTTTAGATGAAACTTTTGATTTATTTGTAAGTCTAGATGCTAATGAAGAACAATTAGATTTTCCTGTTTTATATGCAAGTGGTAGATCTGGATGGGCCAGTAAAGATATAGATGGACCAAGAGAAAATTTATATCCATTGCTTGATTTAATTTTAGATCATGTTTCTCCATCAAAATTGGACTTGGATAAACCTTTTGCTATGCTTGCCACGCTTTTATATGCAGATAGTTTTTTAGGTAGGAGTTTAGTTGGAAAAATCTCTCAAGGAACAGCTCGCGCAAATCAACAAATAAAAGCAATTAATTTAGATGGAAAACAGATTGATGCAGGTAGATTAACTAAAATTTTTAGATACGAAGGAACAAAAAGGGTGCCAATTGAAATTGGTGAAGCTGGAGATATTGTTATAATTGCTGGATTACAAAACGCAAATGTTGCTGATACCATTTGTGATCTTGAGGTAACAGAGCCCATTAGCGCAATACCAATTGATCCACCTACTATGGTTATCAAAGTTACAGCTAATAATTCCCCTCTTGCAGGAACTGAAGGTAAAAAATTAACTAGTACACAAATAAGAGCAAGGTTGCTCCAAGAAGCAGATAATAATGTCGGTATAATTTTTTCTGAGAATAAAAATAAAGATACCTTTGAAATTAGTGGAAGAGGAGAGCTTATGTTAGAAATACTACTTACACAAATGAGACGTGAAGGATTTGAAATGACAGTAAGCCCTCCACGTGTGCTGTTCAGAAAAGATGAAAATGGAAATAAACTAGAGCCAATTGAGGAAATTACAATTGATTTAGACGATGAATTTTCTTCAAAGGTAATTGACTCTATGAATAAACGTAAAGGCAAACTAATTGATTTAAAGGATACTGGAAAGGGAAAAAAACGTTTAATATTTCACGCCCCAACTAGAGGTCTAATGGGCTATACAAGCAAGTTTCTAACAACAACGAAAGGTACTGGTGTAATTAATAGAATTTTTTATTCATTTAATAAATTTGAAGGTAAAATAGATAGTCGAAAAAATGGTGCTTTAATATCGATGGAAAACGGAAAAGCTGTTGCTTTTGCAATATTTAATTTACAGGCAAGAGGAGAATTATTTGTAACTCACAATGATCCTGTATATGTTGGCCAAATAGTTGGTTTAAATAACAGAAGTGAAGATTTACAAATAAATGTTTTGAAAGGAAAAAAACTTACCAACATGAGAACACAGGGTACAGATGAAAATGTTGTTTTAACTCCAATTCGAAAAATGTCTATAGCAGAACAACTCAGTATACTTAATTTTGATGAAGCTTTAGAAATTACACCTAAATCTTGTAGGCTTAGAAAGGCAATTCTTGATCCTCATGAAAGGAAGAGATTAGAAAAAAATATTTCTATTTAACTAATATGTCTATTTGGGGAAGAATCATTGGTGGAGCTATTGGATGGTCTTTACTTGGGCCTTTTGGAATAATCATTGGATCGATAATAGGATCTAAAATTTCATCTAAAGGAAGTTTTGGTGGTTTCGGTTCTAGGGCGCAACCTCAACAAATATTTGCTGTTGCCCTAATTGTTTTATCTGCAAAAGTTTGTAAAGCTGACAATGTAGTAACCAAAGAAGAATTGCTTGCTGTTAAAGAAAAATTAAAAATACCTGAATCAGAAATAGATAACGTGGGAAAACTTTTTAATGCAGCAGCGAAAGAATCTACAGGATATGAGCCATACTGTGCTCAGCTTAATTCAGTATTTGCCAATGCTCCTCAAGTAAAAGAAGAAATAATAAATAT
>CAJVZX010000056.1 GCA_913020625.1 uncultured Pelagibacterales bacterium | reverse complement strand
GATAGATATATATATCCTTTTGATTGTAATTTTTCCCAAAGAAATTGAACTGCCTTGTAATGCCTTTCTTCTGTTGTTCTTATAAAATCATCATTAGAAAGATTTAAAGTTTTGGTAAGATTTTTAAAAGTTTTACTAATATTATCACAAAAATCTATTGGTTTTTTATTATTTTTTTCTGCAGCATTTTGAATTTTTAGTCCATGTTCATCGGTACCCGTGAGAAAAAAAACATTATATTCGTCTAATCTTTTAAATCTTGCAAAGACATCAGCTATGATGTTTGTATATGCGTGGCCCATATGAGGTTTGGCGGATGGGTAGTAAATTGGCGTAGTAATATAATAATTCTTATTATCCATGAACAATATTTTCTTTTATCTCATAAAAAGTATTATTCATATCAATATTATATTTTTTAAGAAGATTTAAACTTTTTAAAACTTTAGAGTAAGTTAAATATATTTTATTTTTATTATTAGATTTCTTTAATTCCTGAAAAAAGAAAAGTTCAATAGCATTTTGAAGTAAATTTAAATTAGTGTTATTCTTGTTCTTTAAAATAAACTCCATCAAATTAGAAATTACACCAGTTAAATTTGGATTATTCATGTCAATAATTTTCTCATTAATCAGTTTAACAAGAATAAGAATAGCACCAGGAGAATCATGGTAACTTTTTATTTTTTCAAGAAGATTTAAATCAATTTTCAAATCATGATATGTTAATAAATTTTTTAATATTATTTCTTTTTCCTGATTTGAAAAAAATATTTTAAATTCAATACATCTAGATTTAAGAGTTTCTATTAGTTTTATAGATGAATTATGAACAAAGATAATAAAAGTATTTGAGGGGGTTTCTTCAACAATTTTTAGCAAAGCATTAACTGAACTTAGATTTAAATATTCAGCATTATCAATTAATATGAATTTAATTTTTTTTTCATAGCTAGTTTTATTGGCAAAACTAATCATGTTTTTAACCTGCTTAATATCAATAATTTGTTTATCATCAAGATTTTGTATTAGAAAGAAATTAGGATGATATTTTTGGTTAATTAGGTGAAAAGATCTATTTAAAGAGTTAATAGTGAAATTCTTGGAATCATAAGAATAATCTTCTCTATCACTTAAAATAAAATTAATAAAATGATAAGCAAAAGTTGATTTACCCAAGCCAGATTGACCAGTTAACAAAATTTTGCTGGGCAATAAGTTGTTTTTAAATAATTTTGCAAATAATTTAAAATATTGGTCATATAAAAATAATTCTTTTTGTTTGTTTGGTAAAAAATCATTATTAAAAATTTCTTTTTTTTTCATTTATTTATTAATTTTTTCACCTGGTTAAAAATAATTGTTTGATTTGTTTCAAATTTTTTTGAAGAGTCAATAACCATGTATTTCGATTTATTTTTATTAGAAATTTTAAGAAAGCCATTTTGAACTTTTTTATAAAATGATTTTTTAAATTTGTCATAACGGTTTAGCTTTTTTCTATCAGATATTCTCGAAATAGATTTATCTACGTTCAAATACATCAAGAAAGTATAATCCACTTTTGTGGTTCCCATTATTTCTCTATTAATTAAATTAATTATTTTCTTTTTAACACCTAAGCCATAGTGTTGATAAGCTATGGTTGAATCAATAAATCGATCACAAATTATTACCTTTTTTTTATAAAAAGGTTTTATTTTATTTAAAAAATTCTCATTTCGTGCAGCAAGATATAACAAAGTATCAGTTAGTGAATCGAATTTTTTGTTTGAATTTTTAAGTAAAAAATTTCTAATACGTTCAGCCTCTTTTGAGCCTCCGGGTTCTCGTAAATAAACACATGGTACCTTTAATAATTTTAGTTTTTTTACTAAATATGATGAGTGAGTAGATTTACCAGACCCTTCTATTCCTTCAAAAACAATAAAGGTTCCAGTTTTATGCATCTCCCCAAACGAAAAAATTAAACGACCTAATGAACCTTAAAAAAATATTTACTTTACTAATTTTCTCCATAGAAAAGACGTCATGCTGAACAAACAATTTGTCATTTATAAAAACGTTTAACACTCCTAACTTAGCATCCTTTTTGATGGGTGCCGGTATAGGTCCGTTGTATTCAATATATGCGCTGATAGAATTTTTTTTTCTTTTCGGTACCGTAATATAAACGTCATTCTTAACATATATATCAACATTTTCTTTTTTTCCCAGCCATGTATCAAGCGAAAGTAACTTTTTATTTTTTTTTGATATTTCTATTGTATCAAAATTTGTTAAACCATATGTTAATACATTTTTTGATTCATCAACACGAGACCTTTTAGATTGAAAACCACTTCCTACTGCTAACAACCTTCTGCCATTTCTTAAAATCGAAGAAGCTAATGAATATTTTTCTACAGTTAAAAATCCAGTTTTTATTCCGTCTACTCCAATATTTTTTGTAACCAATGTGTTTGTATTTGGTTGTGTTATTGGATCTCCCCCGGTCCTATCCCATGAAAATTCTTTTTCACCAAAATAGCTATAGTATTCTGGATAATGCTTAATTAAATAATTTGACATAATCAAGATATCCCTAACTGTTGAAACGTTAGCTGACGGAGGCATATTAAGACCGTGAGAATTGCTAAATCTCGTATTTTGCATGCCAATTTCACTAGCTTTTGCATTCATCAATATAACAAATTCTTCTTCAGATCCTGAAATACCTTCAGCTAGAGCCACGCAAGCATCATTGCCTGAAACAATAATTATTCCTCTTAACAAATTTTCGACGGATACTTCATCGTCAACCATAATGAACATAGACGAAGATTTAGTATTTGAAAGTCTCCAAGCTTTTTTTGATATTAAAAATTTCTCATCAAGTGAAATTTCTCCATTTTTTAATAAATCAAATGCTACTATTGAGGTCATGATTTTTGTCATTGAAGCCGGATATATATTAATGTCAGCTTCTTTTTCATACAAAATTTCACCAGATAAAAAATCTTGTAGAATTACCGTTTTGGCTTTGACTTTTATTTCAGCGTTTAATAACGAATTATTAAAAAAAATTAAAAAAAATGATATTTTTATTAAAATAGTTTTCATTTGTTAGTATCTATTATACTCAAATTTTCAAAACCAAGTCCATTTAAACTAAAATAAGTTTCTTTCAATGAAGCAAAAAAAGCGTAGGGTCCTGCATAAACTTTAAATTTGTTTTTAGATATTTTTTTAATTTTAATATTTGTCAAATTTGCTTCTTTTTCAAATTTTTTTTTAACTGCTTCTGCAGATTCCAAAAAATAAAATTCAGCAATATCTATTATATACGAAGGTTTATGTTTTTTAACTTTATTCTCAGATGCAGAAGTAGATATTTTATTTATATTTATTGATGTGACCGGCGCTTTGTTTGCAACTTTTTTTTCTTCTTCAAAGATAGCCGCTTTTTTTGCAATAAACTTATCATTTCTTCTGATTGATAAAACTTCAACATACGGATTATTAATGTCTAATTCCAATTTGTCTGCCATTTTTTTTGTAATAACAATATTATAAATTGAAGGATAGTTAATGGTTTTTTTTATTTTTGCTGTTAAAGATTTAGAATTAAAAGGATTGGATATACTGACCGATGTATCATTTTTTAAAAAAGCATGCAAAACATAATTTTGACCATTGTATAATTTTTTGTCTACAATCTTGCTTTTAAAAACTGAATTATCATAAATTAAAGCAAAACCTTTGGAAGAATAAGTTGGAGTTGGTTCCTCTACTTTTTGAGATTTTTTAATAATTTTCATATCTTGAGTACATGAAAATAAAAAAACAAAAATATATATATAACTTAAGTTAAATTTCATTTCTTATCATATTTGCTAAAGTACAAACGGTAACTCCAAATCTTAAGGATCTATTCCATTTTAATATTTTTTCATAATTTCCAAAAACCAAGAACGCTGGTGAGTTCATATTTCCTTCTGGCACTGCTAGGTCAGGTATAATCAATGCAGCTTTATATTTATCATTTATCTGTTGAATATCAACTATGCCTTTTTTTTTCCAAGATTTGATTGTCAGATAATTTTTAATTTTTTTAGCGGATACATTAATATATTTTTTAGAAATTGACTTAGTTAATTCAACTTTATGAAAACATGATGATTTATATTTCCAACCAATTTTATTTATATAGTTTGCGGCAGATGCAACAGCATCATGAAGGGATTTTTTTAATTCAATTTTGCCATTTTTATCATAATCAATTGCATAATTCATAATTGCAGAAGGCATAAATTGAAAATTTCCAAATGCTCCTGCCCACGAACCATATAATTTATCTACATCAACCAATTTTTGGTCTATTAGTTTCAAAAGTATTATTAATTCCTTTGAAAAGAATTCACTTCTTCTCTTATCAAAGCTAAGAGTAGCAAGAGACGAAATAATATCCATTTTTCCAACATGTTTACCAAAATTTGTTTCTATTC
>CAJVZX010000055.1 GCA_913020625.1 uncultured Pelagibacterales bacterium | reverse complement strand
GAACTGGGATACAAGGATTTGCAATCCTCTGCGTAACCATTCCGCCACGTGGCCATTATTAAACTAGTTACATGCTTTTTTATTTTATGGAAACTATTATATGTTTAATTAAAAATAAAGAAACATTCTTAAAATGAAAGTAAATCTAAAAGAAAATATTGTTATAAACAATCAATTACTGCCAAATAATATTACTAACGAATCAGTTTTAAAATTATTTAGATTAATAGATAAAGTAAGTTTTTTTGATGAAGTAGATAAAAGTATGGCAAATGTTGATGATAATTTCTTTTTTAATGAAAAAAGATTTATGCTTAAAAATTCTATTATAGGTAAATTATTAAATTTAATAGTTGATAGCAATTATTCAAATGCGTTAAATGTTGGTTCTGGTACTGGCTTTACTTCAGCAATATTATCGCAAATATCTAGTTTTGTCATATCTTTAGAAAGTGACAAATCTTTACATGAAAAAGAAAAAAAAAACTTAAAAATTCATGAAATTGAAAATGTTAAATCTGTTAACGAAAAATTAAATAATGGATATAAAAATTCAATGCCTTATGACTTAATTTTTATCAATGGATGTTTAAGTGAATCACCAAAAATTTTTTTAGATCAATTAGATAGTGTAGGTAGGTTGGTTTGTATTGAAAGTATTGATTTCCATATTAAAAAGATTGTTCAATATTTTAAAAAAAGCAAGATTCTTGAACGTAAGGAATATTATATAGTTAATGCACCATTATTATTATAAATTAATCTAATATGAATAATAATGACAAATATATTCACCAAGATGTAGAAAAAAGAATTTATTCTTATTGGGAAAAAAATAAACTTTTTCGACCTAAGAAAAATAAGAAATCTTTTTCAATTGTTATACCACCACCCAATGTAACAGGAAGTTTACATATGGGACATGCTTTAAACAATTCAATACAAGATTTGTTAGTTAGATATCATCGTATGAATAAATATGAAACACTGTGGCAACCAGGCACTGATCATGCCGGTATTGCTACTCAAGCATTAGTTGAGAAAAAACTTTTATCTCAAAATATCAATAAAAATGACATTGGAAGAAAACAATTTATTAAAAAGGTTTGGGATTGGAAAGAAGATTATGGTGGAATAATTATTAATCAATTAAAAAAACTAGGCTGTTCTTGTGATTGGTCTAGAAATGCGTTTACGATGGATGAAAATTTATCAAAATCTGTCTTGAAGGTATTTGTTGAACTTTACAAAAAAAAATTAATCTATAAAGCAAAAAAATTGGTTAACTGGGATACTGTTTTAAAAACAGCAATTTCTGACCTTGAGGTTGATCAAAGAGAGGTAAACTCTAAACTTTACCATATAAAATATCCAATAGAAGAAACTGAAGAATTTATAACTATAGCAACTACAAGACCTGAAACTATGCTTGGTGATACAGCAGTTGCAGTAAATCCAAATGATAAAAGATATAAAAAGTTGATAGGAAAAAATGTATTGTTGCCTTTAGTAGGTAAAAAAATAAAAATTATATCTGATGAATATGCAGATCCAGAACAAGGAACTGGTGCAGTTAAAATTACACCAGCTCATGATTTTAACGATTATGAAGTTGGATTTAGAAACAAACTAGAAGTATTAAATGTATTTACTGAAGATGGTAAAATAAATGAAAATGCACCAAAAAAATATATCGGATTAGATAGATTTGTTGCTAGAAAAAAAATATTAGAAGATCTTTCTAATGAAGGACTATTAGTAAAAGAGGAAAATATAAAAAATAAGATTCCTTATGGTGATAGATCTAATTCTGCAATAGAACCTTTTTTAACAGAGCAATGGTTTGTTGATGCAAAAAAATTAGCCATTAAGGCAAAAAAAATTGTTAAGTTGAAAAAGACAATTTTTTTTCCAGAAAATTGGTCCAAAACATATTTTCAATGGATGAATAATATTGAGCCATGGTGTATCTCTCGGCAACTATGGTGGGGACATCAAATTCCAGCATGGTATGGACCTGATAAAAAAATTTTTGTTGCTAACAATGAAAGTGAAGCAAAAAAAAATGCCAAAAAATATTATAAAAAAGAAGTTGAATTGGTTAGAGATTCAGATGTTCTCGATACATGGTTTTCATCTGGTCTTTGGCCTTTTGCTACACTTGGATGGCCAACTAAAAACAAATATTTAAATAAATTTTATCCAACTTCAGTTCTAGTAACAGGATTTGACATTATTTTCTTTTGGGTAGCTAGAATGCTTATGTTTGGAATGGAATTTATGAAAAAAGAGCCTTTTAGAGATATTTATGTTCATGCGTTAGTTAGAGATGAAAAAGGACAAAAAATGTCAAAGTCAAAAGGCAATGCAATTGATCCTTTAGAGCTTATAGGAATATATAGTGCTGATGCATTAAGGTTTACTTTATTGTCAATGGCATCTCCAGGAAGAGATGTAAAATTATCAGAAGATAGAGTCAAAGGTTATAGAAATTTCTTAAATAAATTGTGGAATGCAAACAATTTTTTAATTCAGAACAAATGCGAATTTAAAAGCACAAAAAAACCCCCAAAATTTAAAATAAACATTAATAAATGGGTTTATTCAGAATTATTAGAAACAAAAAAAATTGTTGCAAAAAATATAAAAGATTACCGTTTTGATGAAGCTGCACGAAATGCCTATCAATTTGTATGGCATTCCTTTTGTGATTGGTATTTAGAGTTTTCTAAAACAATTCTTTATTCAAACAACAAGAAAGATATTATAGAAATTAGAGAGGTATCTGGTTTTGTTTTTAAAGAAATATTAATTTTAATGCATCCATTTATACCTTTTGTTACCGAAGAGATTTGGCTTAAAAACAAACTAGATAACTCCGGAAAAAATTATCTTATGTTTTCTAATTGGATTTCAGGAAAAATTAAAAAAGATAAAGATTTTAAAGAAGTTGAGAAAATAATTAATATAATTTCACAAATTAGATCATTTAAAAATGAACTTAATGTAAGCCCAGGATCATTTATTGATATTTCATTAGGAAAAATTAACAAAAAAAACCAAGTTTTCTTCAAAGAAAATGAAATTGTATTAAAAAGGCTTGGTCGAATTAACAACTTTTTTAACAAAGATGTAAATAAACCCTCTGCAACGTTGGTTATGGGTGGTGATTTATTTAAGCTTTATTTTGAAGAAAATGTAGATTTAAATTTAATTAAAGAAAATTTAATTAGCAAACAACGAAAATATGAGACTGAAATGGGTAAAATTGATTTACGATTAAAGAATAAAAACTTTGTAGATCGTGCTCCGAAACATATTGTTGATCAAGAAAAAACTAACTATAATAATTTAAAAAATAATATTAGAAAAATATTATTAACTATTAAAAGTTTATAATGGCAAAATTTAATAAGAAAAAATTACCAAGTAGACACACCTCTTTAGGTCCAGAAAAGGCACCGCACAGATCTTTTTATTATGCAATGAAGTTAACAGAACAAGATGTAGCCAAACCATTCGTAGGTGTTGTTTCAACTTGGAATGAAGCGGCTCCATGCAATATTGCTTTAATGAGACAAGCTCAATCTGTAAAAAAAGGTGTTAAAGATGCAAACGGAACTCCAAGAGAATTTTGTACGATTACAGTTACCGATGGTATAGCAATGGGTCATGAAGGAATGAAATCATCACTAATTTCAAGAGAGGTGATAGCTGACTCTACTGAATTAACTGTTAGAGGTCATTGTTATGATGCATTAGTTGGTGTTGCTGGTTGTGATAAATCATTACCAGGTTTAATGATGGCAATGATTAGATTGAATGTTCCAAGCGTATTCATTTATGGAGGATCAATTTTACCGGGCAGGTTTAAAGGAAAAGATGTAACTGTAGCAGATGTTTATGAAGGTTTAGGAAAACACGCAGCAGGAAATATGTCTAGTACAGATTTGGAAAAGCTATCTTTAGTTGCTTGTCCAAGCGCAGGGGCTTGTGGTGGTCAATTTACTGCCAACACAATGGCTTGTGTATCCGAAGCAATTGGTTTAGCTCTTCCTTATTCCTCAGGCACGCCAGCTCCTTATGAAGAGAGGGATAAATATGCTTACTTAAGTGGTACAGCTGTAATGAATTTATTAGAAAAAAAAATCAGACCCAGAGATATTGTTACAAAAAAATCTTTAGAAAATGCCGCTACAATTGTTGCGGCAACTGGTGGTTCAACAAATGCGGCTCTTCATTTACCGTCATTAGCGAACGAAATAGGAATAAAATTTGATCTAATGGATGTTGCAAAAATTTTTAAAAAAACCCCTTATCTTGCTGACTTGAAGCCTGGTGGAAAATATGTTGCAAAAGATATGTTTGAAGCCGGAGGTGTACCAATGCTTTTAAAAACACTTTATGATGGTGGGTATATTCATGGTGATTGCATAACTGTGACAGGAAAAACCATGAAGGAAAATTTAAAAAATATTAAATTTAATTCAAATCAAAAAGTTCTTAGAA
>CAJVZX010000054.1 GCA_913020625.1 uncultured Pelagibacterales bacterium | reverse complement strand
ATTTAGTTGATGCAGGAGATCCAGTAGAACAAGCAAAAATATATGATGAACAAGGTGCAGATGAACTATGTTTTTTAGATATTACCGCCTCAAATGAAAATAGAAATATTATATTAGATACTGTTAAAAAAACTGCAGAAAAATGTTTTATACCACTGACAGTTGGAGGAGGGGTTCGAACTTTAGAAGATATAAGAAACTTACTGCTGGCTGGTGCTGATAAAGTGTCAATAAATACAGCTGCGGTAAATAATAAAGATTTAGTTAAAGAAAGTTCTGAAAAATTTGGTTCCCAATGCATTGTTGTTGCTGTTGATGCAAAGAAAGTAAGTGAAAATAAATGGGAAATATTTACCCACGGAGGAAGAAAATCTACAGGTATTGATGCTTTAAAATTTGTGGAAAAAATGGAGTCATTAGGTGCCGGAGAAATACTATTAACTTCAATGGATAGAGATGGAACAAAGAAAGGTTACGATTTAGACCTAACAAAAAAAGTATCTAACCTTGTGAACATACCCGTAATTGCTTCAGGTGGTGTTGGTAATTTAGAACATTTACATCAGGGAATTAAAATTGGGAAAGCAAGTGCTGTCTTAGCAGCATCAATTTTTCACTTTGGAGAACATACAATATTAGAAGCTAAGCAATATTTGGACTCAAAAGGAATTCCTGTTAGAATTTAATTTATGTCGGATACTATAGAGAAACTTGTAAAAACGATTAGATCAAGAAAAGGAAGTGATATTAAATCTTCATATACAGCTTTGTTGCTATCAAAGGGAAATGATCATTGTTTAAATAAATTAAAAGAAGAAGTGGCTGAACTTGAAGATGCTATTAAAAATGAAAAAAACACAGTACACGAAACAGCAGATGTTATTTATCATTTATTGGTTACTTTAGAGTCTGCCGGTATAAATTTTGATGCTATAATAACAGAACTTAAAAAAAGAGAAGGTATTTCAGGATTTGAAGAGAAACGAAATAGGCAAATATGACTTATGATAAAAATAATATTTTTGCTAAGATTTTGAGAGGTGAAATTCCTTGTAAGAAAGTTTATGAAAATGAATATGTTCTTTCATTTTATGATATTAATCCTCAAAAAAAGATACATATTTTAGTAATACCAAAAGCCGAATATACAGATCTTGATGATTTTACCTCAAGAGCTTCCGAAAAAGAAATAAGTGAATTGATAAAAGGAATAACTACAGTTGCGAAAAAACTAGGTATTTCCATTAATGGTGGAGAAGGATATAGAGCATTATCTAATATTGGATTAAATGGTGGTCAAGAAGTACCACATTTACATTTTCATTTATTTGGTGGTGAAAAAATAGGTAGAATGGTTAGTTAGTGGAAACAATAACTAGAAATTTTTTAGAAATTAAATCTTTAAATAATTTATTGAAAGTAAACAAACCAACAGAAAATGCTGAAATAAATTTGCTTATACCACCTGATTTTCAATTAAATAAATTTTTATACAATAAAATAGGTAAAAAATATAATTGGGTAGATCGTTTAATTTGGACAGACCAAGATTGGATTAAATATGTATCAAGATTTGATATGTATACTTATATCTTAAAAGTCAAGAACGAAATTGCAGGTTTTTTTGAATTTATTTTTCATAAAGAAAAGTTTGAAATTGAAATTGTTTATTTGGGATTGTTAGAAGAATATATTGGAAAAAAATTGGGTGGATACTTATTGTCAGAAGCAATTAAAAAATCATTTGAATTTAAAATAAATAGGATTTGGTTGCACACTTGTTCTTTAGATAATGAACATGCTTTAAAAAATTATTTAGCAAGAGGAATGTCAATTTTTAATAGTAAAATAATTTAATAAAATACAAGTTAATTTAGTTCAGGAAGGATAAATTTTTTTTTATCTATTTCTTGATTTTTTTTAATGTTTTTTACTTCGAAAAGAACCTCATTTTGATAAATATCTGTTGTTTTCCATCCAGCTAAATTAAGATTGTTTTTATTAAAGTAGATATTAATTCTATTAGATTCATTGATGAGTTTAAAATTTATAAAATTGTTTTTAATTAGGTTTGGTTCAATTTTTTTAAGTTGGTTTAACAAATAATTTTTATCTAGTAAGTAATTGAGTGGAGTTGATTTTAATGGGTAAATATATGAATTATTACTACTATTAATTTTAATAACCAAAGATTTTCCATTAGAGACCATTACTTTTCTCTTTTTTCCATCATATAAACAATAAATAAGCTTTGGATATTCAATAATACAATTTCCAGTTTCTTTTTTAATTTCTATATCTCCAAAATCTTCATGGTTTTTTTTGATGGTTTGTTTAAAATCAAAGGATAGATTATTAGTTTTAATAAAATTATTAATTATTTCTTCTTTATAGGACGCATAAGCTTTAGAAACTAAAAAAATAAAAAAGATAATTAAATATATTAAATTTTTTTTCATTCAGCACCTTTATAATAATTCTCTTTTGCCAACATGATTGGCTTTACTCACAATTCCATTTTCTTCCATCATATCAATTATTCTAGCCGCCCTATTGTAACCTATTTGAAGTTTTCTTTGCAAATATGATGTTGAAGCTTTTCCCTCTGATTTAACCAAATCAACTGCTGTCTCATATAATTGATCTTTATTTTCATTATCAAGTAAATTTGCATTAATTTCTTTTTCATCAACAAAGTCTAAAATTTCGTCTATATAGTCCGGATTTGCTTGAGATCTTAAAAAACTATTTACTTTTTCAATTTCATTTTCGGAAACAACAGGGCCATGAATTCGGACAATTCTATTTGCAGAAGACATGAATAACATATCACCTTTTCCAAGCAATTGTTCTGCACCTTGTTCTCCTAAAATTGTTCTACTATCAATTTTTGAGCTTACTTGAAATGAAATTCTAGTTGGAAAATTAGCTTTAATGGTTCCTGTAATTACATCAACACTAGGTCTTTGGGTTGCCATTATGATGTGTATTCCTGCAGCGCGCGCCATTTGTGAAAGTTTTTGTATATAATTTTCAATTTCTTTTCCAGCCACAAGCATTAAGTCAGACATTTCATCAACCAAAACTACAATGTAGGGCATAACTAATTTGTGCTTACTATTATATCCATCAATATTTCTCACACCTTCTCGTGTCATTAATTTATATCTACTTTCCATTTCTTTAACTACCCAACCCAAAATAGAAGCAGCTTTTTTTGCTTCTGTTATTACCGGACAAATTAGATGAGGTATTCCTTCATAAGTAGATAATTCTAACATCTTTGGATCTATCATTATAAATTTACATTGTTCAGGAGATAATTTGTAAAGCAAAGATAATATTATAGTGTTTATACAAACTGATTTTCCTGATCCAGTTGTTCCTGCAATTAACAAGTGTGGCATTGATGATAAATCACCGATAATTGGAATACCTGAAATGCTTTTTCCGAGTGCAATTGGTAATTTTATTTCCTTCTTGTAGAATTTTTCATCAGAAATAATTTCACTTAAAAAAACATTTTCTCGTTTTAGGTTTGGAATTTCTATACCAACAGTATTTTTTCCAGGAATTGTTGCTATTCTAGCAGATTCCGAACTAGTATTTCTTGCAATATCTTCAGATAAATTAATTATTTTAGCAACTTTTATTCCTGGAGCAGGTTCAAATTCATTTAAAGTTACTACAGGACCATTGCTAATTTTTTTAATTTTTCCTTCTACTCCAAAATCTAAAAGAACTTTTTCTAGAAATTCGGGATCAGAATTTTTATTTAGGTTGTTTTCAAATTTATTATTTTTTGCAAGTGGCGATTTTAACAATCCTATAGATGGTAAAATAAATTTACTTTTATTTTTTTGATTTTGTTGAAAAGGTAAATCAGCCTGTTTAATTTCTTTGTTGTTTTCTTGAAGTATAGTGCTTTGGTACTTTTCATCCAAATTATCGAAATTTTCAACTATGACTTTTTTTGTAAAAATTTTTTTAAATAAAATTTTAAAAAAATTTATTACTGTTTTAATATTTATATTTAAACTTAGGAAAAAAAAACCAAAACTAAATATTAACAGAATTGTATATATAATATTTTGATTTATTAATTGTGTAGTTTCTAGAACTAAATCATTAATATAATTTCCTACAAATCCTCCATTTCCATTAATTATTAACCAATATGAGTTTGGGTAAAAAATACTTAAAAAGGCAGATCCAAAAGCAATATAGATTATAGAATAAAAGAAATTTCTTAATAAATTAGAAAAATTCTTATTTCTTATTATTGAAATTCCATTGAAAAAAATAGAAATACTAAATAAAAAAGATATTAAACCAAATGATTGAAAAAATATATCTGATGTATAACTTCCATAAAAACCAAATAAATTATTAATATTTGTGTTTTCTGGAAAAATAAAATTAGGGTCATCTGGAGAATAGCTGATTAGCGATAATAGTAAAAAAATTGAGACAATAATTACTAATATTCCAATAATATCAATCACTCTATTAAGTGTAAATTCTAATATTTTTTTTGAAAGGTTTGATAAATTCATTATTTCAAATCTAATTTATA